>NZ_NEJZ01000008.1:0-261776 GCF_002113215.1 Pseudomonas sp. B15(2017) | reverse complement strand
CTCGGCCCGGTTGTACGGCGCGACGCCTGCAAGAGCAGGGGTGACAGTGGTGTTTCCGCCGGCGCAGCAGCAGGAACTGCGCGGGTTGTTGGGGAATATTCGGATGGGGTTGGGTGGGGTGTCGGCGGGGAGTCTGGTGAAGACGGAAGGGATGGGGTTGGTGGTGGTTTTGGTGCAGGTGGTGAATTTGGTGGGGGCAGCAAAGGAGCTGAAACAGCAGTCCAAGAACGAAAGGAGTTGGGGGCCGGTTTTGAATGCCTTGATGGCCACTGGTGCTGCTGGGTTCACGGCGGCACAAAGTCTGGCTGATACGGCATTGAAAGCTCGGGGCACGGCGCTTGTTGCTGGGCTTCAGCATCATGCCTTGCAGCACGTGCATGTGCAGATGGGGAAATTACATATTGGGTTGGGAGGTTTTACATACTTTCTAGGATTTTTAGCTTCGTTCTCCAACCTAAAGAATCAGCTTAAAAGTTGGCAGCAGGCAATTCGTAGTGGAAATGTTGCAGCCGAGAGAAGCGCGGCTTTAGCCACAATCGGTGCAACTGGTATGACAGCGGTTAACTCTTACGGGTTGGGTCATACAGTTCACGCTGGGTACAACGTGCTGGCTGCGGAAAACACTGCGGCACGAAGAGCTGCTTGGGCGGCAGCCGGCACACGCCTTTCTACCGTGTTTTTCCGCTTCAACTTGGCGGGCGCGTTATTCACAGTTTTGGAATTCAGCGGCACTTGGCTGTTCAACCGCTACAACCTTAGCGCCCACGACAAGTGGCTAAAGATCACGCCTTGGAGCCGGGACACGGAAATGCGCGGTGATCACACACTGGATGACTATCAAAGCTATCTGGCCTTTCTGATCCACGCGCCTTATGCGCAACTTGGCCCAAATCCATACGACTCCTGGCTGAAAAAACTGTTGTTCAAAGCCAAACCCAGCGATATCCATCTGGTGCTGCCAAGACTGACGTTGAGTGATCTCTTGCCTCCTTGGGGAGGCAAACCGAAATATCGATTAGGTATTGGCGCGCACCGTATTTCCATTCCCTTGCATAGCCGAGGAGCGCCGCGAGAACGCAAGGACGTGATCAGCGATCAGATTTTAAGTAGCCTGCGCATCGTCAACTCAACGCCCGAGGGACTGGTGCTTTGTCTTCACTACCCGGTGGATCCTGATTCGGAGTTCACTCCCGCGAAAGAAACGTTGGAACTGGCAGTTTGCATTCAAAAAATGGGTGACAAAGGCGAGTGGACGTCGCGGACTCGCGTCATACATCTAGACCCAAAGGGTGAAGGGCATTTCGCTGTTGTCACGGCTCAACTAGTCAAGGGGAACCCGCCCATGCTACTGGTTGAAACACAATTTCTGGAGCAGGCCGATCATGCTGAATTATCTCGATAAGTTAGATATGCCGCCGCCTGAAAAGCCCAGAAGAGCAGGCGATATCGAGCCCTTCCCGAGCGGAAAAATTACCTCTCTCGCTCCACTGCCATTACCAACACTAATGCCACCTTACGGTCCGCATATTGGTGAGCTGAATGATGGGTACATGGACTTTGGATTAGGAACTCCTCAAGTTTTCATGTGGCAAGTGACTGTTGGATTGCCGTTCAGTGGGATGTTCTTGGTCGCATTCTTATTTCCGCTTATTGGCGGTTTCATGTTCCTTTTATTTGGCATGGGCTGGGATGATATTTCTCACGCAATCAAGGGTATTTTCGATGAATCTTTTGGACTCGCTTTGTTAGGCGGCTTTTGGGCTCTTTCCATTTGTATTGGAGTCTGGCACCACAACCACAAAAAACGCGCCTCAATCATCCCGACCCGCTTCAACCGCCAACGCCGCGAAGTCTGCTTCATGCCCGAGGGCGCCACCGAGCCAGTGTTCGTCCCCTGGGAATCCCTCTCCGCCTGGATCATCGAAGCCCAGGGCGCCACCCAATACGGCATCCATCGCCAATACGGCATGGGCATCGGCTTCTACGAAGGCGAAACCCTCACCAGCCTCGAATTCCAATGCGCCGGCCTGCCCCTCGCGATCAGCCATTGGGAAGCCATTCGCGGCTACATGGAATACGAGGTCAACGACCTCAAATCGATCCAGGATCTGCAAGACCTGCAAGGCCCCGACGACCCGCCTCACGAAGGCCTGCACACCTTCCGCAACGCCCGAGCGCGCATGCACCAGCAGATCCACGACGGTTCACGTTCTCGGCTGTCGGGTTTCTTCTGGTACCTCTATCACGTCATGACCTTGTGGACGATTCCCAACCACCTCGTCGAATGGGAAGTGCGGCGTCTCGAACGGATCGGCAAACAGGCCCTGCCCGAGGCCATGCGCCAATGGTCGGAGCCTCTGCCGAAAGAGCAGTGGGCCAAACCGAGTGAAGAGTTGCTGCGGCTGAGCGAGCAGGTACGTCAACTGCAAAAGCGCCAGCCGCATCGGCCGATCACCGAGATCTTTGCCGAGGTGCAGCGCACGGCATCTACGGGTAAGCGCCGCGCATGAATTGTTTTCCCAAACAGCGAACGGGGGCCGAATTCACGCCAGCGAGGGAAACACTGGAGTTGGCCGTTTGTATTCAGAACTTGAACGACAAAGGTGAATGGACATCGCGCACCCGTGTCATTCATATCGACCCAAGGGGAGAAGGGCATTTTGCAGTGGTTGCTCCACAACTGGTCGAAGAGAAACCACCGGTTCTAATGGTTGAAACGCAGTTTCTGGAGCAGGCCGACCATGCTGAATAATCACATTGAACCTGTAGTTATCTCGCAAATTGAGACACCTCGAAAAGCAGGAGATGTCGAGCCAATTCCGAGCGGTAAGGTCACTTATCTCGCACCGTTGCCATTGCCAACCTCTATACCTGCTTATGGACCTCATGTCGGGGAGATGAATGATGTTTTCCTGGATTTTGGTTTGGGATCACCGCAAGTATTTATGTGGCAAATGACTTTAGGTGGACCATTCAGCGTGACCTGTACGGTTTTATTTCTCTTCCCGCTGATTACAGGATTTCTTGGGGTCATTTTTGGATATGGACAGGAAGCCATATGGGATTCGATGGCCGCAATCTTTGAAGAGGCATGGGAAAACATAATGTTCACAGGCCCTCTCATGCTCCCAATAACCTTGGGAGTCTGGCACCACAACCACAAAAAACGCGCCTCAATCATCCCAACCCGCTTCAACCGCCAACGCCGCGAAGTCTGCTTCATGCCCGAGGGCGCCACTGAGCCGGTCTTCGTCCCCTGGGAATCCCTCTCCGCCTGGATCATCGAAGCCCAGGGCGCCACCCAATACGGCATTCACCGCCAGTACGGCATGGGCATCGGTTTCTACGAAGGCGAAACCCTCACCAGCCTCGAATTCCAATGCGCCGGCCTGCCACTCGCGATCAGCCATTGGGAAGCCATTCGCGGCTACATGGAATACGAAATCCACGACCTCAAACCGATCCAGGATCTGCAAGACTTGCAAGGCCCCGACGACCCACCTCA
Organism: Pseudomonas sp. B15(2017); assembly: GCF_002113215.1. Taxonomy (NCBI): domain Bacteria; kingdom Pseudomonadati; phylum Pseudomonadota; class Gammaproteobacteria; order Pseudomonadales; family Pseudomonadaceae; genus Pseudomonas; species Pseudomonas sp. B15(2017). The sequence goes on along the minus strand of NZ_NEJZ01000008.1, from coordinate 258,271 downwards.
CGAAGGCCTGCACACCTTCCGTAATGCCCGAGCGCGCATGCATCAGCAGATCCGCGACGGCTCTCGTTCGCAGCTGTCGGGTTTCTTCTGGTACCTCTATCACGTCATGACCTTGTGGACGATTCCCAACCGCCTCGTCGAATGGGAAGTGCGCCGCCTCGAACGGATCGGCAAACAGGCCCTGCCCGAGGCCATGCGCCAATGGTCGGAGCCGCTGCCGAAAGAGCAGTGGGCCAAGCCGAGTGAAGAGCTGCTGCGGCTGAGTGAGCAAGTACGCCAACTGCAAAAGCGCCAGCCGCATCGACCGATCACCGAGATATTTGCCGAGGTGCAGCGCATGGGATCTACGGGTAAGCGCCGCGCATGAATTGTTTTCCCAAACAGCGAACGGGGGCCGAATTCACACCAGCGAAGGAAACTCTGGAGTTGGCTGTTTGTGTTCAGAGCCTGGACGACAAAGGTGAATGGACATCCCGCACCCGTGTCATTCATATCGATCCTCGGGGTGATGGTCATTTTTCAGTGGTTGCTCCTGAACTCGTCAAAGAGAAACCGCCGATTTTGCTTGTCGAAACCCAGTTTTTAGAGCAGGCCGATCATGCCGAATAATCTCGTCGAGCCATTGGTTGTGCAGCAGCTTGAACAACCCAGAAAGGCAGGAGATACGGAGCCGTTTCCGAGTGGGCAAATTACTTATGTCTCTCCGCTGCCATTACCAACACTAATGCCACCTTACGGCCCACATATCGGTGAGTTGAATAATGAGTACATGGACTTTGGGTTGGGGTCGCCACAAGTCTTTTCTTGGCAGGTCGTATTGGGTGGACCATTGAGCGTGTCTTTCACAGTAGTTTTCTTATTCCCACTGATTACCGGGTTTTTGGGAGTTATTTTTGGGTACGGGCAGGAAGCCATTTGGGACTCGATGGTCGGTATCTTTGAAATAGCCTGCGAGAACATATCGTTCACTGGCCCATTCATGCTGCTCATCACCCTCGGCGTCTGGCACCACAACCACAAAAAACGCGCCTCAATCATCCCGACCCGCTTCAACCGCCAACGCCGCGAAGTCTGCTTCATGCCCGAGGGCGCCACTGAGCCGGTCTTCGTCCCCTGGGAATCCCTCTCCGCCTGGATCATCGAAGCCCAGGGCGCCACCCAATACGGCATCCACCGCCAATACGGCATGGGCATCGGCTTCTACCACGGCGAAACCCTCACCAGCCTCGAATTCCAATGCGCCGGCCTGCCGCTCGCCATCAGCCATTGGGAAGCCATTCGCGGCTACATGGAATACGAGGTCAACGACCTCAAATCGATCCAGGATCTGCAAGACCTGCAAGGCCCCGACGACCCGCCTCACGAAGGCCTGCACACCTTCCGCAACGCCCGAGCGCGCATGCACCAGCAGATCCACGACGGTTCACGTTCTCGGCTGTCGGGTTTCTTCTGGTACCTCTATCACGTCATGACCCTGTGGACGATTCCCAATCGACTCGTCGAATGGGAAGTGCGCCGCCTCGAAAGGATCGGCAAGCAAGCGCTGCCCGAGGCCATGCGCCAATGGTCGGAGCCGCTGCCGAAAGAGCAGTGGGCCAAACCGAGTGAAGAGTTGCTGCGGCTGAGCGAGCAGGTACGTCAACTGCAAAAGCGCCAGCCGCATCGGCCGATCACCGAGATCTTTGCCGAGGTGCAGCGTATGGCATCGACCAACGGTCGCCGAGCATGAGTGGATGTTATCGATGGCGAGGTTGCCCGGTGGCTTAGCCACCACCGGTCAAGGCGTCCGATCTGTTCAACAGCCGGATGGGGTTTCCCGCCGACCAGGCCTGAATGTCCTCGATCATCTGCGAAAAGAACAACTCATAGTTCTGGCGGCTGACATACCCGACATGGGGCGTGGCCAGCACGTTGTCGAGGGTGCGAAACGGGTGCAGGGCCGGCAGCGGTTCCTGATCGAACACGTCCAGGGCCGCACCGGCGATGCGCTGTTTCTGCAAGGCCTTGATCAGCGCCGCTTCGTCGACAATCGGCCCGCGCGCGGTGTTCACCAGCAGCGCGGTCGGCTTCATCCAGCCCAGTGCCTGGGCATCGACGAGACCCCGGCTGCGGTCGCTGAGCACCAGGTGCACCGACAGCACGTCAGCCTGTTCGAACAGCTGTTGCTTGCTGACATAGGTGACGCCGGCCTGTTCGGCGCGCTCGGCGGTGAGGTTTTCGCTCCAGGCGATGACGCGCATGCCGAACACCTGACCGAACTGCGCCACCCGCTGGCCGATGCTGCCGAGCCCGAGAATGCCGAGGGTCTTGCCGTGCAGGTCGCTACCCAGCCCTTGCTGCCACTGGCCGGCGCGCAAGGCATTGGCTTCGTTCACCAGATTGCGGGTGGCGGCCATGATCAGCGCCCAGGTCAGTTCCGGCGCCGCGTGCTTATAGCTGTCGGTGCCGCAGACCTTGATCCCGAGCCGGGCGGCGGCCGGCATGTCCAGCGCCGCGTTGCGCATGCCCCCGGTGACCAGCAGCTTCAGGTTCGGCAAGCGCTTGAGCAGGTCCTCATCGAAGCGCGTGCGTTCACGCATCACGCAGATCACTTCGTATGGGCCCAGACGCTCGGCCAGTGTGGCGTTGTCCGCCGGGTAGTCATGGACAAAGGTCACTTTGCCGAGACTGTCGAGCACCGACCAGTCGACTACGCCCCGCGCGACGTCCTGCCAGTCATCGATCACCGCAATCTGCACCGCCATCAGCGTTACCTCTTCAACGAACGGGATTGGTTTTGTCCAGCCAGCCCAGCAGTGCCTGGTGGAACTTCGCCGGCTCTTCCATCTGCGGGGCGTGGCCCATGCCGGGGAACTCCACCAGCGTGGACTGAGGAATCAGTTTGGCAACCTGCTTGCCCAGCACCTCGTAGTGACCGATTTTGGCCTTCACTTCCGGCGGCGCGATGTCCTTGCCGATGGCGGTTGTGTCGGAAGTGCCGATCAGCAGCAGGGTCGGCATCTTCAGGTCCTTGAACTCGTAGTACACCGGCTGGGTGAAGATCATGTCGTAGATCAGCGCCGAGTTCCATGCGACCTGAGTCTTGCCCGGGCCGTTACTCAGCCCGGCGAGCATGTCGACCCAGCGGTCGAATTCGGGTTTCCAGCGCCCGTCGTAATAGGTCGTGCGTTCATAGTCACGAATGCCCTGGGCGGTGACTTTCAATTCGCGCTGATACCACTGATCGACGCTGCGATAGGGAACGCCGAGGGCTTTCCAGTCTTCCAGGCCGATCGGATTGACCAGCGCCAGTTGCTCGACCTGATCCGGGTATTGCAGCGCATAACGGGTGGCAAGCATGCCGCCGGTGGAGTGGCCGAGCAGGGTGGCTTTCTGGATGCCCAGGGCCTTGAGCAGTTGCTGGGTGTTGGCCGCCAGTTGCTGGAAGGTGTACTGGTAGTGATCGGGTTTGCTGGAGGTGCAGAAACCGATCTGGTCCGGGGCAACCACCCGGTAGCCGGCTTCGCTCAAGGCCTGGATCGAACTGTCCCAGGTCGCGCCGCAGAAATTCTTGCCGTGCATCAGGACCACGGTGCGCCCGTTGGCCTTGCCGTGGGCGGCGACGTCCATGTAACCCATTTGCAGCGACTTGCCCTGGGACTGAAAGGCAAAGTGCTTGAGGGTGTAGGGATAATCGAAACCTTGCAGTTCCGGGCCGTATTGCGGGCCTTCGGCGTGAGCAAGCAGGGGCAGGGCGGCGGTCAGCAACAGGCCGGGCAGCCAGCGGGTCAGCGACACAGACATAAGACAACTCCACAAGAAATCGGCCGAGGCTGGAACGGCCGGATTAGGGCGACGTTAAACACAGGCAATGTCCGGGCCCGATCGTTCAACCGAGCCAGCCCAGGGTGAGCATCGCCAGCACCCCGTAGCGGGCGCCTTTGGCGATAGTGACGATTAACAGGAATCGTCCAAGAGGTTCGCGCATGACCCCGGCGATCAACGTCAGCGGATCGCCGATGACCGGCAACCAACTGAACAGTAGCGACCAGTGACCATAGCGCTGATAGTGAACCCGGGCGCGTTCCATATGTTTGCGGCTGACAGGAAACCAGCGCCGGTCCTGAAACCGTTCCAGCCCGCGCCCCAGCCACCAGTTCACCAGCGAACCGAGGACGTTGCCCAGCGTCGCCACCGCCAGCAGGCCCCAAAGCCAGTAACGATCGCTGACCAGCAACCCGACCAGCACGGCTTCCGATTGCAGCGGCAACAGGGTTGCTGCACCAAACGCGGCCAGGAACAGCCCGAGATAACCCGCCGTCATCAATGGGCCGGGTAATCCGCCACCACGACATCGGCGCCGTCTTTCTTCAGGCCGATCACTTGATACGCATCGCTCATGCCGTCCATTTCCATGCCGGGCGAGCCCATCGGCATACCCGGTGCAGCAACGCCAAGCAGGTCGTCGCGCTTGCTCAGGGCCAGCACCTGTTCCGCCGGAACATGGCCTTCGACGAATTTGCCGTTGATGATCGCCGTGTGGCAGGACGCCAGACGCGGCGGTACGCCGTGTTGTTGCTTGAAGCTGCTCATGTCGGATTCGACGTGGTCTTCGACCTTGAAGCCATTGGCTTCCAGGTGGCTGATCCACTTCTTGCAGCAGCCGCAGTTGGCGTCGCGGTGGACTTCGATCGGGATGAGGTCGGCGGCTTGCGCCAGGGAGGAGATAAACAATGCGCTCAGGGCGGCCAGACGCAGATGGTTTCGCATGGAGGGCTCTCGGCTCAAAGGAGAAACGGTCAAAAAAGGAAGGCATTTTGACCGGTTTTTCCTGCCGGGCATCAACGGAGTGTTTCCAAGTGATACGAGGCAGGCCTGCCAACATGATCGTAGATCAAAGCTGACAGGCCGCTGAGCACAAGATGACAAAACTGTCAGCGCACCTTGAAACGCCCCATGATCGCGCTTACCCGGCTGTTGGCTTCCAGCAGCTGGCGGGTGTTGAGTTCGCTGGCCTGGCCGCTTTCTACCAGTTCATCAACCATGTGGCGGATCTGCACCATGCTGCGGTTGATCTCTTCGGTGACCGCACTTTGCTGTTCGGCGGCGGTGGCGATCTGAGTGCTGAGGCTGTTGATGTGGCTGACTGCACCGGCCATTTCGTCCAGCCCGCTGTTGACCCGGGTGGTGGCATCGGCGGCCGACTGGCAGCTGGCCTGGGTGTTTTCCATGGCGCTGACCGACGAGCTCACGCCTTGGGTCAGGCGGGTCAACATCTCGTTGATTTCCGAGGTACTGGCCTGCGTGCGGGCGGCGAGGGCACGGACTTCGTCCGCCACCACCGCAAAACCGCGACCCTGTTCACCAGCCCGTGCCGCTTCGATCGCAGCGTTGAGCGCCAGCAGGTTGGTCTGGCCGGCGATGGCGCCAATCACACCAAGGATTTCGGTGATGCGCTGGGCGTCCTGCTGCATGCTTTCTACCTTGTGGGTGGCGCTGGCCACCTCGTCGATCAACGCCACCACGCTGCCGGACGCTTCACCGACCACGATGCGCGAACGGTCGGCGTTTTCGTTGGCGCGCTGGGTGAAGGCGGCGGTTTCGGCGGCATTTTGCGCGACACTTTCGGCGGTCGAGCTCATTTCGTTGATCGCGGTAACCGTCTGATCGGTTTCCGAAGCGTGACGCAGCAGAATCTGGCTGGTGTGCGCCGAGGTGCGTTGCAGGTTGTCGAGGCTCGAAGCCATGGCGCCGGTAGCCTGGGTGACTTCGCCGATCATGTTTTGCAGGTAGGCGATGAAGGTGTTGACCGAATGCCCGATGGCGCCGAGTTCGTCTTCAGCGCGGATGGTGATGCGCCGGGTCAGGTCGGCATCGCCGCTGGACAGCGAATCGATATTGGCTTTCAGCGCTTTCATGCGCGAAACCAGTTGGCGGATCGCGTAGACCTGCAACAGCACCAGCAGAATCACCAGCGGAATCTGCAACAGGCTCAGACTGCTGAGCACGTCGTCACGCTGGGCGGTGAGCATTTTGGTGGGCAGCGCGGTGGCGAGGAACCACGGGGTGCCTTCGATCGGACGCATGAAGAACGTGCTGGCTTCACCGTGGTTGTCGAATTCGACGCGCTGCGCCTGCTCGCGGTTTTGCAATCCGGCCTTGACCTGGCTGGCGAAGGTCGAGCCGCCGGCCAGTTCGCTGATGTTTTTCAGCACGATCGGCCCGCTGATGCGCGAACTGTTGCTGATGATCTTGCCGTCGGCCTCGACGATCAGCATTTCGGCGTTGAGGTCTTTTTCCTTGCGCGCCACCAGATCGTTGAAGAAGCCCAGGGTCACGTCGATGGTCGAGACGCCCCAGGCGCTGCCGTTTTTCTGGATGGCCATGGCGCAGTTGGTGCGTGGTTCGGCGCTGGCGTCATCTTTATAGGCAGCAGCCCAGGCACATTGGCCGCGCGGGGTCTGCATGCCGCCCTTGTACCAGCTCTGGTCGTAATAGTTGGGGGCCGCGTCGCTGTTCCAGAAGGTGTTCACCGCCAGTTTGCCGGAGGCATCACGGTGCCAGAACGTACTGAACTTGTTGCGTCCGGCCTCACGCTGACCGGGCAACGGCCAGATGCCGCCGCCGAATACTTTCAGTTCACCGTATTGATCCACCAGCCCGGGCAACACGGTGTCGATGGCTGCGCTGTCGAGCAACGGAATGGTCTGGGTGATGCTGCGCTGTTGCGCCTGGACCTTGTTCAATTCGCCCTGGATCTGCTCGGCCACTTCCGCAATGCGGTTGAGCACGACTTGTTCTTCGGTATGGCGCAGCTTGGGCGCGACCAGTTGGCTGATGCCAACCACCGTCAGAACTGACAACAGCAGAATGAACAGAACCAGAAACAGCGTGTAGCGAGCCTGAATGGTGCGGAATGCGGGCATGGAAACCGGTCCTTGAGCAGGGATTCTTATTGTGGGCAGGGAAAAAAACAGCGCGGGTTTCCTAACGTATCGTCGGGTCCTCGGGAAGCTTTAGGTACTTTCGTCCTAAAAAAAGCGATCCCGACCAAAGGAACGTATCGGGCCTGATACACAAGAACTAACCGGGCCGAACATTAGAGCAATAAACCCACTTTAATCACCTTGTCATGATCGCTCTGCTCCCGTATTTCCGGGCGGTTTACGGTTTGTATCGTGAATGTACAAAAATTGTAAAAAAGTGCAGAAAGGAGTTGGTGCCACTAGTTTGCCGGCCGATACTCCGGGCAACTCAAAAGTGGTTCAACAAGGAACTTTTCATGTTTTCTTCGCAAGGAGCCTGCGCATGACTATCGGATATACCGGTGCCTGGCAACCCAAGGCGGGTCTGCTGGTTCGAGATACAGCAAGCTCGAGCAAACCGGTTTCTCAAAGCGTGAAGGTCAAGCAGATGCTGGCCCTGGTCGGCAACGATCCCACCGTGATCAATACGGCGGAGATGGACAAGCAGGGTCTGCACAAGAACATCAAGGGTTTCGATCCGACCAATGTTTCGGCCAAGCAACTGGGCAGCCTGAGCGCAATGCTGCGTAGCCGCGGCCTGATTTCCGAAATCACGTCCATGACCTTGCTCAATGCAGGCGACAAGTTCGATCGCTTCGGCATCCAGAAAGACCCGGATGCCAAGTTCAATGCGCTGGAGTATTTCGCCACGCAACTCGATACCATCCAGAACAACAATCTCAAGGGCAACAAGTACGCGAATACGTTGATCCCCGAGTACAAGAAAGCCATTTATGTACTGCAGAGCCTGCAGACTTACGGTCAGGGCGGGGAGCGCAAGCCTCCTACCGATCAAGGTGTAAAAGCCAAGGCCTGAAAGACAGGGCCCACTCCGGTAACGGGGTGGGCCCTTTCGTTTATATGCGGCGTTTATGGGCGGCTGCCACTTCTGCGATGACAGGCCGGCGGTGCGATCTGCCGCTGCATATCGTCATGCAATCGCTGCATTTGCGGGCAATGCAAGGACAGGGATTTGGGCTGGAATCCCCGATGAAACAACGCCAGCCATCCTGCTCCTCTGTCATCGGGCGCCAGTCCGCTGAACACGAAGCCTATCGTCGACAGCCGGTGCCAGGCCTTGTCGAAACCCTGCGCCAGCCTGAGTCTGATCGATATCAGCCAATGGTCGGGCAGTTGCTGCAATTCTTTGAGCAAACTGTCGTCCACTTCTTTGAAAACCCCGTCGAATCGCCCCCAGCGCTGCTCCAGCTGCGCCGGCGCGCCGATCCACGGCGACACGTTCAACCGCGTTCCGAACACGTCGCACAGCTGTTGCATGAACTCACGGCATTCATCCGGCCAGGTCAATGCCGGCAGCGGGCGCTGATAACCATCGACGGGGGCGTAACCCAATACCAGCGATTCCGTCACGGCGTCGCCAAAGGGCGAAGGCGCATGATCGGGCAATAAGCCGGTGTTGTGAAACCCAAGACCGGCGGCCATTTTCTGCGTGTAGGGGTGATGGGTCATTTGCTTGATCGTGACGCCCTGATAACCCAACGCTTGCGCATGGATCAGCAAGTGCCGGCCCAGTTCAGTGGCGACGTTCTGCCCACGGATCTGCGGATCCACCACGCTCAGCGCCAGCTCGGCGATGGACGATTCCTTGTCGAGAATCAGCGTGGAGTGGCCCGCCACCCGATTGTCGGACACCGCCACCAACGAATGCCAGTGGCCGTCGGCGTGGTTCTGGCTGATCAACCGGGGCAGGTAAACATGCGGCTGAGCGTAATGATCGCCATAGATCTTCCTGAACAGGCGACTGACCGCCGCAGCGTCACTGGTGCGATAACTTCGCAGGGTGATGGAATCCATCAGCAACGCTCCTGGTTATGGCCGTTGTAGACACGACGGTCCAGCACACGCTGACGTTTGCCGGAGCGTGGATGACGTTCCAGTTCCTGCGTCGTACAGCAGCGAATCCGCAGCGCAAGCTGGTGATCGGCGCTCAGTTGCTCGATCAACGGATAGTCTTCAAGCAAGGCGCGATGCAGCGTCTGGTCGGCTTCAGCGATTGCCGGTGACAGGGCGTCCGGTGCCCAGTGCAGACGCAGAATATCCGTCGCACCCTCCTGCTCGATCACCAGTTGCCATTCGTCGCTGCCGGTGATGCGCCACACTGTCTCGCCGATCGATTGCGGCAGCAGGGTCAGGATACCCACGCGCACCCGCTGGCTGTCGGCGCAGCGGCCCATCAATGCGAACTTGCGCCGGGGCGTGCCGGACGGTTCGCACCAGCATGCACGGTCACCGACCGGGTAGCGGATCAACGGCATCAACCGGCGTGTGAGGTTGGTCATCACCAGTCGTCCGGACCGGCCGCATTCTTCGATCACTTCGCCGCTGTTCTCGTCGAGGATTTCCAGCAGTGCGTGACCTTCAGGAACCCGATGTTCACCCAGGGCACAGTCGCGATGACTGGCACCGATGAAGCCGGCGTCGACGCTGGCGTAGCCGATGGACGCCACTCGGGCTTTGGGAAACACTCGCTCAAGCCGTCGCAACTGGGCGTCAAACAGGCTTTCACCGGCGTAAAGCAGGGCGGTGATGTGCTCGAGAGTCCGGCCCTGTTGTTCGAGCCAGGCTGCGAAGGTCAGCAGATGGGCGGGCAGGCCCGCCAGCACGTTGATCCGGTGCCGGGCAATCGCATCGCTCAGCAGGATCGAGTCGACATGGCCGGTAAAGGGAAACTCGACAACCTCGGTTTGCACATGCGCCAGGGCATCGTGGGTAAAGATGAAACTGGCATACAGGTCACCGACAAAAAACAGGTTGGCGACCCGGTCCCCGGCGTTCAATTGCGCACCGAGGCTGCGACCGAAGTCTGTTACCAGCGTCCGCCATTCCTCGCGCCGGAACAGTGAAAACTTGCCGGCGCTGGTGGTGCCTCCGGTCTTGAACACCAGCGCGTCAGTCAGCGGCGCTGTCAGGGCAGGCCAATGGTCGAGGTCATGACTGCCTTTCCAGTATTCCCCTGGGTCAATCACCGGCAGTTGTTCCAGTGATGTGACCGGCCGGGAAAGTTCGGCGAAGTGACGCGCATAAAAGCCGGAATACTGTCGAGCAAAGGTGACCAGCTCTTGCCATTCAAACCGTGTGTTCATGTTCGGTTCCTTGCGTGTCTGTGCAGGGACCAACGCCCCGATTGTCGATCAGCAACGGCGTCTTGCCGCTGTGTTTGTTGCGGGTGAACCGGTCGCTGCCGCAAACCTCTACCTCGACGGTCAGCAGCCCGGTCTGGATGAGCGTGGCCAGCGTCGGGTAATCCAGCAGGCGACGCTGAACATCATCGGATAGCCTCGGGCTGCGAAAACGCATGCGCTCCAGTCCGTCCGGGGCGTGCTCAAGGATCAGCTGGAACTCGGTCTCCAGGTGCTCTGCCAGTTGCGACAGACAGATGAAGTCGGTGCCGATGCGGATCAACTTGCCGTGACGTTGCAGCAGCTCGAAGCGCGGTGTAGGCAGCCCGCAGTCACACATACCGGGGAGCCAGCGACCGCTGTCACCGACGTCGTAGCGCTGAACGTCCTGGCCTTCGCGCTTAATGGAGGTAAACACCAGGCGCCCGGTTTCATTACCGGTCACCGCACGATCCGACTCGAAATCGACGATCTCCAGGTGCTGGATATCGCTCATCAGATGGAACACCCCATCGCCGGTGGCCGGGCAGGCATGGCCGAGCGGTCCGGCGTCGACGCTGCCGTAAATGGCCGAGCGGATCAGCCTGACGCCGCAGCTGCGCATCAGGGCGAGGCTTTGTTCACCGGGATGTTCGCCGCCGAGGAAGACTTTTTCGATCCCGCCATAGGTACGCAGTCGTGCCTGCTCGTTGAGGAACAGACGGTGCAGGGTGCTGGGCATGCCGACCAGTACGGTGACGCGCTGATCGATGATGACCTGCGCGATCTCGCGGTAATCGTCATCGGCCGGAGCCCCCATCGGCAGGTGCGTGGCACCCAGCAGTTCCAGCACTTTGGAGAAACTGAAGAAACCGCCATACAGCCCCCCACTGAAGAACAGGTTCATTACCCGGTCGCAACTCGGGTCGAGACCCGCCGCGAACAACCCGTCAGCGCTGGCGCGCATCTGTCGATCAAAGTCGCGGTAGCTGTAACCGGCCAGCGCCGGGGTTCCGCTGCTGCCACCCGAGCGGAAATACAAACGGGCCGCTGGATGGATAGGGCGTCTGACGAAGGTCTCCTTGCTCATGATCGGCAGATTGGCCACGCCGGGTGGCGCCGGCAGCGGATCGAGCGTGGCGCAGGTCGTCAGTGCCGTCGTCGACAGGCTGACCGACACGCGCCGGCTCAAGCGTTGCAGGGCATACACGCCGTCGTGGGGCTCGCCTTCGTAACCATCGTGAATCGCCTGCACCGGGGTAATCCGTGTGACGCCGGCGGCAATCAGCGTCCGGGCCAGTCCGGCCATTTCGTGATCGGCACACATCAGTCCGGCGCTTTGCAATACGTTTCGCCAAGGCAGTAGCGCCTCGGTCACCCGCGGACGTGGCACAGGCTTGAGCAGCAGACTGCGAAACAGCGGCGAGGGGCCCAGTTGCCGGTCGTGGTTCCAGATGACGCGCCAGTCCGGCGCCTGCCAGACCTGTCCGCTGGCCCCGCCAAAGCTCTGAGCCAGTCGCGCCATCGCGGTTCGGGTGGTGATTTGCGAAGCCTCCTGAATTGAAGGTTGCAAGGCCGGCCAGTGTCGGGATCGACGTTCGAATGCCTCGGCCATGCCATTGCCGATCGAGCGCAAGACGTTCTCGTCGTCACTGTCCACCAGCAGCCATTGCGGACTGGAACAAGCCTGCTGGTCGAGGCGGCAGACTTCATCGGCCACGGCGTCCAGCGCTTGTGGCGAGACCGCTGCCGGTGTCAGGTAGATGAAACTGATGCGGTGGCCCCAGTCGATCCAGCGACATCCAGGCGCGAGTTGCTGGCGGATGGCTTGCAGCGCGGACTCGCCGCCCCACACCGACACTCCGTTGGCCTGTTGGCACAATTCACCGATCCGCGCCGTGCTGGCCGGAACGACTGCAACATGCCCGGCGATCTGGCCGGTGGCATCGCACTGCGCCAATCCATGCAGCAATTGCGCGGTCATTCCCTGATCGCTGCTGCTGGGCCGCAACCAGTTGACGTTGCCGGCCAGCAGTCCCTCGATCACCGCGCAGAACGCCAGCAACGGCGAGTTGCCGGGAGTGATGTGGACCACCAGGCCCAGCGGACTCCAGCGTTCAAAGCGCGGCTGGCGATAATCGAGGCGACGCAGGCTGGCCGGTTGTGCGCCGAGTTCGCGCTCAAGCTTGCAGCGCAGCGCAGCGGGTTGGCAGAACCCGATCAGTAACTGACGTTGTTCAGCGTCGAGCGGAAAGGGCAGATCCGGGTCTTGCAGGCGTCTGGCAAAGGTAGCCGCCGTGTCAAGGACCGTCGCCGTGTCCAGCGGCGTGACCAGCCGTTGTGGCAAGTCCGGATAAAGCTTTTCCAATGCGAGGTCGAAGGTGTAGTCGTCGTGAAGTTGTCCGTTGATCAGGTACATATCAGTGCTTCCCCAGCAGTTCAGACGCGGCCATGGCGCAGCTTCGGCCGGCGGTGGTGGCCGCCCGGCCATGCAGTTCGAACCAGTCCACTGGCAGCCCGCAGCCGCAACTGTCGCCGGGATGCAGGGTGGCGAGGTCACTCATGACCACCGCGTGCGCCGGGCTCGACGAAATGTAAGGCGAGACAAAACTCAGCAAGCCTTGACGGCCATACGGCAGCAGCGAGAAGTCGGCGGGATCACGTACCAAGACCTTCGAATAGACCGGTACGTGGAAGTGGTGGTCAGCGCACTCGAGGTACGGCACTGCATGCTCGACCGCGCCGTAACCGTCACGGCAGCGGGACACCTCGATGCCCAATTGGCGGTAGATCCGCTCGTACAGTTGCCGGCGGGGAATCTCTTGCGCCGCCTGGGTTTTCCAGCCGCCGCCAAACAGCGCCAGCGAACCTTCTGCCAGTTGCAGATCGGCCACCCCGGTGGCCTGCATGCGTTGCAGGGTCTGCCAGAGAAATGCGGGGAAACCGAAGATTCGTACCGGCAAGCCTTCCTCGGCGAAGGACTGCAGGGCGGCGATTACGCCAAAGCTGTCGAATTCATGGCCGTTGCCCGTACGGCGCAGTGCATAGGCCACGCGGTTGACGGGGGCGAAGCGGCACAGGAACTGATCGGTGAAGGACGTTCCCAGGCTGATGCGTCCTTCGGGTTCATAGCTCAGCAGCAGGTAGTTGCACGGCGTGTCCGGGGTGGCCCAGGCATAGTGCCGGAAGATTCGTTCGACCATGTTCTGGGCCGCGCTCAGGCTGCGTTCGTCATAACGCATGCGGCTTTTCTCGCCGCTGGTGCCGGAGGAGGTGAGCTCCCGAGCGTCCGCTGCGGTGGAGCTGAGCAAAGCCTGGCGCTTGAAGTAACTGGCGAAAACCGGCGGGAGTCGCGACCAGTCATCGAGGTGATCCAGATCGCCCACGGTCAGGCCATTGGCGTTCAGCCAGTGTTCGTAGCCGGGTGTGTGCTGGCAGTGAAACCGGCTGATCTCGGCCATGGCCTGGCTGAACAGTCCGTCCGGCACGGAATCCGGGCAATAGGGTTGCGTCAACGCGCAGAGCGCGTCGCTGTGGGGGAGGTGGTTCATCAGGCGTCCTTTTCTTTATCTTGAAGAGGCGGAGTCTGTCGGGGCATGTGGCAGAAACCGGTACAGCAAAGGCAGGCTGAGCAAACCGCCCAGCGCCGCCAGAATGGCGAAGGATTCGAGACGGTTGCCGCCGCCGGTCGCAGCAATCAGCGAGCCACCGACACCCATCACGGCAATCGAAATCATGCCGATCGCAGCGGAGACCAGTCCTTTGCTGTCATCGCTGGAAAACAGAGCCAGCCGGTACAGCGCGGCGTTGCTCATGCCAAGCCCGACGGCATACAGCGCAAGACCGGTCATCAATCCGGCAAGGGAAAGGCCGGTCAGTGCGGTGGCTATCAAGGTCAGCAACCCCAGGCAGAACGGCCAGAGCGCCAGACGAATCAATTGCGGCAGATCCCGCGAATTGAGCAGTCTGTCGAGGATCAGATTGCCGACGATCACCGCCGAGAACACCGGAATTTGCCACAGCGCATATTCGCGGGTCGTCAGGCCCAGCAACTGAACCAGCAACAGCGGCGCGAGACCGATCCAGGCAATCAGCGGCAGGCTCATCAGACCCAGGGCAAGGCAGATGCCGACGAACCGTTGATTGCGCAGCAGCGCCACGTAACGGGTCCTGATCTGGCGGAAGGAGAAGGGGATCGGCGCTTGTTGACCGCCATCGTGGCGGACAACGCCGATCGTCTCCGGCATGCAGGCATACAGTCCGATCCAGGTCAGTGTCGCGATCAGGCCCAGGCCGAGAAACAGCTCGCGCCAGCTCAGCCACTCCAGCAGCAGACTGCCGAGCAGCGGACCGAGCAGGGGCGAAAGCAGGGCGACGTTGCCCAGCAGTGCCATCAGTCGCACGGCATCGGCCTCGCAGAAGACTTCCTGAAGGGCGGGATAACTGACCGCCACGACAAATCCCAGGCCCATGCCTTGCAACAGTCGCAGGGCGTTGAACACTTCGATGCCGGGCGTGGCGACGGCCGCCGCACAGGTCATGCCGAACAGCGCACAACCGGCAAGCAACAGCGGGCGCCGGCCAAATCGGTCGGACAAAGGCCCGATCAGCCATTGCAGGCAGACGCCGCCGATCAGATAGAGATTGAACGCATTGGGAATGTGAGCCGCATCGGCTTCCAGATCCCGGGTGACGGTCAGCATGGCCGGCATGACCATGTCGCTGGCCATGTAGGTCAGCCATTCGAACAGCGTGATGGCGAGACAGAAGCCGAGCGCCTGGAGTGGCGGGAGGGGAATGAGAGTTCGTTGCATGCGCTTTCACGATCGTCGAGAGGTAGCGCAAGAGTAGGGAGGAGCGGGGAATGTCCCTAAGCCATTGGTGTGACGGTATATGACGAGGTTGTGCGTAATGTTACGGAGGGCAGCATTCCTACTTGAGGAGGCGAAGACTCCTATACCGGTAATCGCCGATCCATAAAAAACGCCCACATTCCTGCGGGCAATTCTCCTGACGCTTAAATCCGTTGTTGCATTTGAACGGATGGACGCTGGCATCCTTTCCGCGAGATTGACTTAACGATGGTAGTAATAGCCCGGGCCAGGCGCGTAGTGGCGATGATCGCCATGCCAGCCGCCGTGGGGAAAGATGATGCAGCCGCTCAGGGCGAGCAGTGCAAGGACAGGAATCAGCCAGGTGATTCGACGCAGCATTTCAAAGATCCTCATGGTTGACGCCGCTTGAAGCCAAAGTTCTTCATCGGCTGTAACATGAGACCCCGTTAACGGCGGCGCATCCCCGTCAAACGGTATGCGCATGGCATCAACGCCGATACAAACCCGATACATTCCAACGGTTCAGGAACCTGTAATGACCCAGAAGCAACGCTTGATATATTCGATTCTGATCGCTGTCGCCGTACTGCTGATCATGCTCGGCCTGTCCTGGCTGCAAAACGCCGGCAAGCTCAGCGAGCAAACGTTCCAGTACATCGCCATCGGTGTGGCGGTAGTGGTCGTGGTGATCAACGGCGTGATGCGCCGCAAGGTCAAGCCCTGACGGCGTCTGCCGCGTGCATCAATCGCTGTTGAGCACGGCGGCAGCCTGGGGATGGAGGCTGTAGCTCTTGTCGTCGTTGAACGTGATCACGCCTTCGGCGCACAGGCGCTTGAGTACTTCGCGCACGCTGAGAAAGGACAACGGAATGTCCAGATCCAGCAGTTGGCTATGCACGCCACGCACACCCAGGCGACGGTCGTCCTCGGCGGCGACCAGCAAGGTGTCGATGACCTTGAGGCGAATCAGGCTGGTGCGCAGGCCGAAGCTTTTAAGCAGCAAGCGGATGCGTTCATTGCCGTGACGCTCGACCCGTTGCCCGAATACGTCGGCGTGCGAACCCATGGGCGCTCCTTTGGGGGTCTGGCTACCTTCCGATGGTAGTGGCGGGTTGTACATGCGATTACTCCTTTCAGAGCCTGATCAGGAAAGGTTTCTTGTGCTCTCTCTAAACAAGACGTTTCAGCTCGACAAATCATGAAGCGAAAAATGTAGAAATTTTGTCGTCGTTTCGTCTTTTCCCCGTGATCACGGCGCCAAACGGGTGTGTGACCGACTAAATTTTTTTCCGCGGCTTCGTTTTCTGAACAGGCTCATTGCGCGTGACGCGTGGGTGATTTCAGAGCGAGCCGGGCCCGACGTGTTCACGGTGGCGGGTGGTTCGCTCTTCGGCATTTCGATCAGGAGCGAGCGTGACTATTTCCAGGCAATTCACCGGACTGACCCTTGCCGGCCTGTTTCTCGGGCTGAGTCTGTCGGCGCAGGCGTTCAGCCCTTCCGCTTCCGGGCAGGCCGGCGCCGATATCCGTCGCACAGGTTATGGCGTACCGCACATCCGCGCGGAAAACGAACGCGGGCTCGGTTTCGGCATCGGTTATGCCTATGCGCAGGACAACCTGTGCCTGCTGGCCAACGAGATCGTGACGGTCAACGGCGAGCGGTTACGTTACTTCGGGCCGGAGCAAGTGACGGTCGAGGAGCGCGAGAACCGCGTCAGCGATCTGTTTTTCCAATGGCTCAACACACCCCAGGCAGTGAATGCCTTCTGGCAGGCGCAGCCGGTCGAAGTGCGTGATCTGGTGGAAGGTTATGCCGCCGGCTACAACCGTTATCTGGCCGAGCGCCGCCAGCAGGGGCTGCCGCAACAGTGCCAGGGTGAATGGGTGCGCGATATCGCCGCCGAAGACCTCGTGAAGCTGACCCGGCGTCTGCTGGTCGAGGGCGGTGTCGGGCAGTTCGCCGAAGCTTTGGCGGGTGCAACACCGCCGCAGTCCACAGCGCAGATCGAAAACGATGCACGGGCTTACCAACTGGCGGACACGCGGCTGCAACGCTTCGCCCTGGACCGCGGCAGCAACGCCGTGGCGGTGGGCAGCGAGCGCTCGTTCAATGGTCGCGGGATGCTGCTGGCCAACCCGCATTTCCCGTGGGTCGGCGGCATGCGTTTTTATCAGATGCACCTGACCATCCCCGGCAAACTGGATGTGATGGGCGCGGCGCTGCCGGGCCTGCCGATGATCAACATCGGCTTCAACCAGCACCTGGCGTGGACCCATACCGTCGACTCGTCCAAGCACTTCACCCTGTATCGCCTGCAACTCGATCCGAAGGATCCGACCCGTTACCTGCTCGACGGCCAGTCCCTGCCGATGAACAAGCAGACCGTCACGGTGCAGGTCAAACAGGCAGACGGCCAGGTCGTGCCGGTCTCGCGGGATGTGTACAGTTCGCAGTTCGGGCCGATCGTACAGTGGCCCGGCAAACTCGACTGGAACAATCAGTTCGCCTACAGCCTGCGCGATGCCAACCTCGAAAATGACCGGGTGCTGAAGCAGTGGTACGCCATGAACCGCGCCGGCAATCTCAAGGATCTGCAGGATTCGGTGCACACGATCCAGGGCATCCCGTGGGTCAATACGCTGGCCGTTGATGACAAGGGCCAGACGCTGTACATGAACCTGTCGGTGGTGCCGAACGTCAGTGCCGACAAACTGGCCAAGTGCAGCGACCCGCGCATCGGCCTGCAAATGATCGTGCTCGACGGCTCCAACAGCGCCTGCGCCTGGGACATCGACCCGCAAGCCGCGCAAAAGGGCATTTACGCCTCCAGCCAGTTGCCGCAGCTGTTGCGCAAGGACTTCGTCCAGCACTCCAACGACTCGGCCTGGCTGGCCAACCCGGCGCAACCGCTGACCGGTTTCTCGCCGCTGATCAGTCAGGAAGGGCAGCCTCTGGGCCTGCGCTCGCGCTTTGCGCTGGATCGTCTGGCGACGCTGGACAAGAAAGGCCCGCTGTCGGTGCAGGACCTGCAACACATGGTGATGGACGATCAGGTGTTCCTGGCAACTCAGGTGATGCCGGATCTGTTGAAGTTCTGTGCCTCGCAGTCTGAGGCGGCGTTGAAATCGGTGTGCAGCAGTCTGAAAGCGTGGGACAGCCGGGCGAATCTGGACTCGGGCATCGGCCTGGTGCATTTCCAGAACATCATGCAAGCGATGCAGGAATCGCCGCAGGCCTGGCGCGTGGCGTTCGATCCGAAGGACGCGCAGCACACACCGCGCGGACTGGCCGTCGAAAATCCCGACGTGGCCAAAGTGTTGCGCGAGGCCATGCTGGCGTCGGCCGAGTCGGCGACAAAAATGGGTCTGACCGAGAAAAGTCGTTGGGGCGACGTGCAGGTGGTCAGCAGTGGTGGCCAGCAAACGCCGATTCACGGTGGCCCGGGCACGCTGGGCATCTACAACGCCATCCAGAGCGTGCCCCGTGAAGACGGCAAGCTGGAAGTGGTCAGTGGCACCAGTTATCTGCAAGTCGTGACGTTCGATGACAAGGGGCCGCATGCCCAGGGCCTGCTCGCGTTCTCGCTGTCCAGCGATCCGGCATCGAAATACGCCCGTGACCAGACCGAGGCGTTCTCGAAGAAACAGTGGAGCGTGTTGCTGTTCACCGAACAGCAGATCAAGGCCGATCCGCAGTATCAGGTACAGACCGTACGCGATGATCTGGAAAAAGCAGGGAAAGTCGCGGCGCAGTAATCAGCCGTCCGAGGGACTGACACCGTAAAAGCAGAAGGCCGCTCCCTCACGGGAACGGCCTTCAGTTTTTTCGCGGTTGTTGCGGCATCGGATTGATCACCGGGTTGCCTTCCTTGTTGCGGGTCAGGAACACCGGCAACACCTTTGGCATCGAGCTGGCGAAACTGTTCAGCTCCTTGATGTTGTAAATGCCGCCCACCCGGATCGCGCCGGTCGCGCTGTCGGCGAGCATCAAGGGTTTGTCCAGGTAGCGGTTGATCATCGGCAGCGCTTCGTTCAGCGACAGGTTGTCGAGAATCAGTTTGCCGCTGCGCCAGGCCAGAGAAGTGTCATTGGCATAGGTCTGGCTGATTTGCGGCGTGAAGTCGCCGTGCCTGTAGCGGGCCTGCATGGAAGGGCCGAGGCGCAAGCCATCGCCCGACAGTTGAGTATTGCTGGTGACCAGTACGGAACCCTCGATCAGGTTCACCTTCACCTGATCTTCGTACATCCAGACGTTGAAACGGGTGCCGGTGACGCGGATTTTGCCTTCTGCGGCCCTGACGACGAACGGATGGCTCAGGTCATGGCTGACTTCGAAGAAGGCTTCACCCTTTTTCAGGGTGACGCGACGCTCGTCCTTGTAATTGCTGTAGGTCAGCTCGGTGTTGAGGTTCAGCTCGACCTGACTGCCGTCAGCCAGCGTGACATGGCGCACATTATCGGTGGCAGCAAAGTGTTGATAGCTGTCGGGCAGCCAACCCAGATTCCATCCGGTCCAGGCCGCCAGCGGCAGCGCCAGAGCGCAAACGGCGGCGGCTACTGCGTATTGGCGCCACGTCCGGGCCGGCGCAGTCTTCGGTACAACCACCGCAGGTTCGGGGCGCGGCAAATGCTCGGCGACATCCCAGATCTCCAGCATCGCCTCATACTCGAATGCGTGAAGCGGATGTGCATCGCGCCACTGTTCGAACGCCTGCCGCTCTTCAGCGGTGCAGTCGACGGCGTGCAGACGCATGCACCAATGCGCGGCGGCATCGGTGATGGCATCGTATTCGGCTTCCGAGAGGGTGTTCTGGGTCATTGACTCTTCCTGATTTCGCGCATTCTAACCTTGAGGGGAAGGCGCCGAGAACAACCGTCATGGCATTTACCCATCAAACGTTGAACTTTTTTCCGCTCAGGCGCCCCAAAAACCAGGACGTCCCATGAACCCTTATCTCTAAATGGAGTGAAAAATGATCAAAAGAACCTTGGCCGCTTTCGTCGCAACCGCCAGTCTCCTGAGTGCAGGCGCGGCGCTGGCCGACCGTCCGGGCGCTGGATGGATCACTATCGAAAAGGCTATCGAAATCGTTAAAACCAAGGCCGGTTATGTCGAGGTCTACGAGATCGAGGCCGACAACAACGGCTATTGGAAAGGGGAAGGGCGCAAGGCGGACGGCGTGGTGTACGAGTTCCGTATCGATGGCGCGTCGGGCAATGTCTTGCGTGATCAGAAAGACTGATCCTGAGGCCGTTGCCGGAATGCGCAGGTGATGAGCCTGCGCATTTTTTTTGGATCAAGGGGACGGCACAACCTCCAGCTGCCGGCCGACTTCGCAGATCAGCTGCGCGATCGAATCGGCGTTGTGCAAGATGACACCGACGCGGGCATCTGAAGACTGCCGATCCAGGAACGCATCGCGCGCCTCGCTCATGGTGGCGCTGCCTGTCTGCCTGAAAATCTCCGCCGCCGTGGTCTGTTTCTCCGCAATTCTGTCCAGGTCGATCCAGGCCGCTTGATTCGGGCTCCACTCTGCAAACAGTTGTGCACGGGGCGTGGCCAGTGACAGCGCGGTTCTTCGTTCGTCCTGCAGATGATTGAGCAATCTTTCACCGTCGGGGGTAGCGGAAGATATCAGGTCACAGAAAGGCTCACGCGCCCTGACCGTCGCGATGTCCCACGCATTGCTCAGTTGATGGGCCAACTCATGTATCAGGGTTGCGGCTTGTGCATGGCCGTCAATATCAAAACCAGATGCAGTGACGGGAACATAGTCCCCCAGATCCTGATTGAAAAAATGCTGGGTGAAATGGACTTTGTTCTTCAGGTCGCCATCGAGGACAAACGCAATCACGTCGTGAAACCATCTGGTTGAGCCGACGATGAAGCGGTCAGTGTTGAGCAGGTCGTCTGCCGGATCTACCAGAGCCTTGCAGATGGGCAGTATTGCGGCGTTTATCCTGGACAGGATCTGCGTCGTGACGCGTGGGACATCAAAGAACTCCATGAGAAACCGGTTGACCCGCCCACCGGGCACGACGTTGATGTCCAGAATGGCCAGATTGTGCAGGCAGTTGAATGCGTAATCCCGCGCCACCGCCACTGCATGTCCCAGTATCCGGGCTTTTTCAGGGTATCTTCGACTGATCTCTTCCATGCCGTGCGCTTCGATGTTGAGCATCATGCGGCGCAGGTGCGTGTACTGTTTGTGCACGATCATTCTGGAATAGGCCTTGCCGTAATGAACGGTCTGACCCTCGGTGATCCGGACTGTCCGTGAGTCGGTCTTGCGCAGCAATGGGCCGCGAACGTCATCCTTTGCCAATTGCCAGTCCGCTCCGTTTTTGACGACCCGGTATACCTTGCCGTCCACTGCGGCATAGCTACGGTTGTTGGATGTCTTCTGGTACACGCCCTGAGTCGCGCTGTAGGTCAGATCCTTGAGTGCGACGTCCATTGCTTCGAAAGGCTGCAGGAGGGTGCGTTGAGGTGACGTCGTTTCGATTTCCGACAGATTCGGAACCACAGGTTTTTCGATCTTCTGCGTGCCGGAGGCGATCGTCTGCTGACCGACATCGGCGCCAACCGCCTGTTCAGCGGACGTTTCGGACAGCATCCCGACGGTCACCATATGTTCGGCGCCATCGATAAACGACTTCAGCGCCTTCTTCCAGTGATGATTCTGCAAGGCCTCGGCCGAATCCTTGAAGGCATCGTAGGCTTGCCAGAGAAAGCGTCCGCAGGCGAGTTTGCCCGGCAGCACGTCCGCGACCTGTCGGATGCCGTCGCTGAACAGGGCTTTGGCGTTTTCCCAGTCAGACTGCCCGTCGCTGTCGTTCTGCGAGTCGAGCATCTGTTTCAACAGATCGAGATTGTCCTGATACAGACGTTCCAGCAGGTTGCCGCCAATCGGGTGGTAGTCCAGCGTCATTTCGCTGATCTGTCCCAGAGTGCTGGCAAACAGACTGCGGAAAATCGCTCGCTGAGGTTGCGGCAGGCGACGAAGCAGCAGGTTTTGCAGCAAACCCGGCATGTTCAGCGCGCTGATCAGACTTTCTTCATCGGGAAATTCGTGAAAGGCCTGCTCGGTGTAGGGGCTGTAAAGCAGCCGAGGCCCCTTGTGCCCGGTGCCGGGGGCCAACACATACAGTCCGCATGCTTCGACTGCGGCGGCGCCGACTGTCTTTATCAGCGACAGCGGGCACACCATGGCCTGTGCACCGGACACGGCAGCACGGGCGATGGCATCTGGCATGTCCAGGGCCTGGCGGATGTAACTGAATGCCGTTTCTGACAAATGCTGCTGCAGTTTCAGCGCGTGAGCATGCTGCAACAACTGCCAGGGTAATTGACGGAAGAAAGTCTGCTGCCGCGCGAGGCCGGCAGTCGTATTCGTCGCCAGTGCCTGCCTGACCTTTTCGCTGTAGGTGGCAGGAATCTCGAGCGATAGCAGCAGTTGCGTCACTGCACTTTGATCGAGCCCCTTGGGCAACGCGTTGGCGGTTGTCGATGCCACCTTGAAACCGGTGCCTTGGGCGATATTGATGTGATTGAGGGCAAACTCGAGAAGATTGCGGGCCGGTCCGGCCAGGGCCAGGTTCGGCGTTATCCGGATGTGGCGAGGGTTGAGCCCGGTATCCGGGAATCGCCCTTCGAGCAATGACGTCAACGTCTTTTCGACATGGCTGACCAGAGTCGGCACACCGCTCAGGTAATCCTTGTCGTCGACGACGCTCTGGCGCCACTGCTCCAGGAGTTCGACGTGCAGTTTCTGTTCGGCGAGCGACGCCATGCCGAGCCAGGCAGGATAAGTTTGCCGGGAGACGATTGCCCGGGCATGAGCCGTTGCGAGCTTCAGGTTGGTGTGAAAAGTCGACTCACCCAGCGTTGTCAGCGCCTTGTCGCGCTTTGCCGGATCCTTCACGCGGGTGCGCACCTGCTCGCAGCGCCCGAGAAAATGCTCGGTCGCCGATTGCATGCGGTTATGCAGCACGTTGTGTTCGATGAACTGAAAAGGCCCCAGGGTATAACGCTGATGCAGCTGAAACTGTGCAGGCAGAATATTTTCCAGCAGCGACAGGCGTTGCACCTTGTGCAGCAAGCGTTGCTCGAGCTTTTGCCGGGCAATTGCAACGGAGTCGAATACTTCAAGCCCGAGTGCAGGTGTCCACAACACTGCACGACCGGAGTGCTGGACGTCGAGACCGCCACGCTCGGTCATCAGCAGGCAGTGGGCGAGTGGCAGCAGCTTCTGCTGGTCGCCAGACCGTAGGGTGAGCCCATAGGCGTCGGGGCGAAAACCCTGCAGCGCCTGGCGTTGCGCGCGGGTCGGCTGGTCTGGATTGCACACGGCATCGACGATCGCCCGTACCGAGGCTGGCAGTGTGCCGTTCAATGCTCGCAGCCGGGCTTCGCCAGTTACGCCGATAGACCAGGCATGCGCCAGGGTTGCCTTCAGGTTTTCGAGAAGCGACCGCTGAGCCTCCTGAGTGGCCATGGGTTGGGTCTTGAGTGTCTGGCGAAGCGGCGCTTCAACGCTGCTGAACGTCTTGATCGCGGCGCGCGCCTTTTCCGCCAGAACCATGGACGGCTGTTGATTGCCCGAAAGTACCGGGTGCGTGCTCCAGCGTCCTGCGCTGTCGAGCTCGAGCAAACGCGCATGAATCATCGAGCGGATGTCCAGGCTCTTATCGAACAGGGCGTGCAGATTCACCGCGCCATCGCTGTGGCGAAACACTTGCAGGGCGTATTCGATGTTTTGCCGCTGCTTGGTGATGATCCATTCGAAGAGGATCTTGAAGACTTCTCCGACGATCCGCTCTCCCGATACCTGCGGCTGGTCGAAACCGAGAAACCGGTTGCGCTCTTCCAGGCTGAGCAGGCCGTAAAGCTCGTCTTCATGGCCCTTGGCAATGAACTTGCTCTGCAATGTCTGTTTCAGGTCGTTGTAATCGGCGAGCACTTGCAGGCCCTGCACCGGGGTGTAAAGAAAGGCCTGGCTGGCGCTGATCATCAGCGACCCCGCCAGTTCGACGTAATTGGCTTCGTGCTCCCAAAGACGAACGGTTTCGGTGACGGGGCGCTGCGGGCCTTGTGCATCGTGCGACATCAACTGATGCAGTGCGCTGAACTGAGTTGCATCGAGAACGCCGTTTTCGCGTTTGATCATCCATTCGCTGAGCGCCTGGTCCTCCAGAACGTTGGCGAAGAACGCGCGTCGCGTCGAACCGTCGGCAGAAGCCGCGTCCCAATAGTGTTCCAGCTGCCGGAAAAGCAGCGCCGGCAACTTTCCGGACGCGCTGGTGACAGCCTCTTCCCATTGCGCCTGATCGCCTGTGGCGGCCGATCTGTCGGGGTGGGAGAACTCTCGCAACGCAGTGGTCGGCCATTGTTGATGCCGGTAATGCAACAGCACTGCATCGCTCAGGCTCATGGAGTCGAGCCAGTGTCTTGTCAGCGCGGTGTCATCGTCCTGGGTGTAGAAACCGACGCGGGTACGGTTTTGCTGCAAGCTGCCGAAATGCGGTTTGAGCAATTCATCAAGGATGTTTTCCAGCAGGTGACTGAGCGTCGGCAGCTTTTCCAGCTCCGCCCGCATGGCCTGTGCATTCAGAATCTGCGCCTGCTGGATGGCCGTGGTGTTTTCATCAAATACATCGCCATCGATGATGCTGAAGGTCACCGTGATGTTGTCGGCATCGAACAGCCGCTTGCGTTGCGGCAAAGACAGGAACGCAAACAGACTGGCCTGGTCATCGGCATTGTTCAGGCGCCGCTCGAGCTGTTGTCTCAATTCGACGCGGTCACGGTATTTTTTCAGGCCGTCGAATACGGTGTAGAGGATCAGGGCGTTATCGACGGGCGTCTCGCCAAGAACGAACGCACCCGGCAACGGCAGAGGTATTTCACTGCCAACATTGAGCAGGATGCGCTCGGCGCGCATCGGCGGGGTCTGCTGGCTGCGCAAACTGCTGGAGGAGAGCCTGGCATGGGCGAGCCATTTGAATTCGGATTCGGACAGACCGTGGGCCTTGCCCAGTTCGGTCCATCGTCCGGGGGCGTCGAAGACTTCGGGGAACAACAACGGCTGAATGAGGGCTGACATGATTGAGTCTCGATGAGGGGCGCATGCTGGCGGGCGCCGGTGGGTCGAGACGCAAGGCTAGGGCGGGTGAAGGCGACGAGGGTGGTAGATAAATATTGCGGGGTTGACAGGCAACCGGCCAGCCGTGGTTAATCCTCAGGCGGGTTGTTTGTTCGCTGTTGTTCCCTCCAATAATTACTCTGGAGCTTCAGATGTCTGCGCCACACGATCATGCGGTCTCGTCCACGGTTTCGCTGGACGAGCTGACTCAATTGCTGGAAACGATTTTCACCCGTCACGGCACCTCGGCCGAAGTCGCCAGAACGCTGGCCGCCAATTGCGCCAACGCCGAGCGGGACGGTGCTCACAGTCACGGCGTATTCCGGATTCCCGGATATGTCTCGACGCTCAACAGCGGCTGGGTCAACGGCAAGGCTGTGCCAAAGGTCGAGGATGTGGCTTCAGGTTTCGTCAGCGTCGATGCCGGCAACGGTTTTGCTCAACCTGCGCTGGCGGCGGCCCGTGCATTGCTGGTTGAAAAGGCCCGCAGTGCCGGGATCGCCCTATTGGCGATCCGCAATTCCCATCACTTTGCCGCGCTGTGGCCGGACGTCGAGCCTTTTGCCGACGAGGGCCTGGTGGCGCTGAGCGTGGTCAACAGCATGACCTGCGTGGTACCCCACGGCGCCGACCGGCCACTGTTCGGCACCAACCCGATTGCCTTTGCCGCTCCACGGGCCGACGGCGCGCCGATCGTCTTCGATCTGGCCACCAGCGCCATCGCCCATGGCGACGTGCAGATCGCCGCGCGCAAGGGCGAGAAACTGCCCGCGGGCATGGGCGTCGACAGCCTCGGTCAGCCGACCTGCGACCCGAAAGCGATTCTGGAAGGCGGCGCATTGCTGCCGTTCGGCGGGCACAAGGGCTCGGCGCTGTCGATGATGGTGGAGTTGCTCGCCGCCGCGCTGACCGGCGGCAATTTTTCGTTCGAATTCGACTGGAAGAACCATCCGGGCGCCAAGACGCCATGGACTGGCCAACTGCTGATCGTGATCGACCCGAGCAAGACCTCCGGGCAAAGCTTCGCCGAACGCAGTCAGGAACTCGTGCGGCAGATGCACGGGGTAGGGCTCAAGCGCTTGCCGGGAGATCGGCGGCATTTGCAGCGGGCCAAGTCATTGGCCAAAGGAATCGAACTGGATCAGCAGACCCTGTCACAGTTGCGAGAACTGGCCGGCGAATGAGTGTTTGCCGGACATGAAAAAGGCGAGCCACCGAGGGCTCGCCTTTTTTGATCGCGCTCAGCGGCGACCGAGCAGCAATCCGACCACCAGACCGAAACCGGCGGAAATCGCCACGGTCTGCCACGGGTGCCCGCCGATGTAACTCTCGGTGGCGTCTACCGCGGGTTTGGTGCGGTCACGCACGTTGGTGACCGAATCCAGGGCCAGCTGCAACTTCTGGGCGATTTGACCGCGCAGGGTCTCCGCTTCTTCGCCGACCAGCGAGGCACTGCTCTTGAGCAGTTTTTCCGACTCTTCGATCAGCGCCTGAAGTTCGCTGAAGGCCTGGTCCTTGATTTGGTCTTCGGCGGCTTGAACGGCGGTTTTCCGGGCCATTGGGTGACTCCTTGCAGGTGAATGGACAGTGAACAATGGAGTGTGGCGTGTCTTGAAAAGTTGCAGCGATTTTCCATTCGGAGCAAAAACCTGCGTCAGAGGTTTCCGCCCAGCGTGTAAGATGTCGCCATTTCATGCAGCAGGTAATTCCCGATGAGTTTCAATCTGGCCGATAAATCCCTCGCAGAGCGCGCTGCGCTGGAAGACGAGAAATCCCGACTGTTCGAACTCTGGCAGAACAATCTGGGCAAAGCCAAGGGCGAAGCCGCGCGGTTGTTCGGCGAGCGCTCCAAGCGCAAGGGCAAATGGGCTGAATTCGTGCGCGCAGAACTGGACGGCATGTCGCCGCCAGAGTTCGCCAACATGGTGCGCAGTGAAGTCAATCGCCTGATGGCGGCCAACAAGTAATCACTCGGCCCCGAAACTGGTGGCAATCGCTTCACGTACCGTCAGCACCACCGGATCGATCTGGGTGCTGGTGCGCCAGCCCAGTTCGATCGGATAACGCGGCAACGCCAATGGGCAGGGCAGCAACGCCAGCCCGCTCAGCGAGGCAATGGCCTGCGCCGCGTGAGTGGGAATGGTCGCCACGGCATCGCTGCCCTTGAGCAGGTGCGGCAACGCCGCGAAGTGCGTGGTCGAGGCGCAGACCCGGCGACTGCGGCCCAGCGCCGCCAGCCCTTCATCGGTGATCCCGATAAAACCGCCCGACGACACCAGAAGATGCTCGCGGGTGACGAATTCCTCCAGATCGATCTGCTGCTGGCCCGGCGTCAGACTCGCCGGATCCACCAGACACGCGTAACCCCCTTCGCCCAGCACCTGACGACTGAGCAGCCGCTCGGCAAACCCGCCGGCGGTGATCGCCAGATCGATGCTGCGCTCCATCAGCGCCCGGGCGACGATCTGGCTGTGGGTCTGGCGGAAGATCAGCCGCAGTTTCGGTGCGCGGCGGGCGATTTCCTCGATCAGACGGCGGCCGTAAGCGATTTCGAAATCGTCGGAGAGGCCCACGGTGACCGAGCGTCCGTCGTAGTGATTGGCGGTCGGATCGACCATTGCCAGGCTTTGCCGGCATTTGTTCAGGGCATCGCTGACGACTGGTTTCAACTGATTGGCCTTGAGGGTTGGCGCCAGACCCCGGCCAGTGCGCACGAACAACTGATCGCCATACACCTCACGCAACCGCCGCAACGCTGCGCTGACCGCTGACTGGGTCACGCCCAGACGTAACGCTGCGCGGCTGGCGCTGGACTCTTCATGTAGCGCTTCGAAAACTTTCAGCAGGTTGAGGTCGACGGTCGCGATATTCATATGGTTCATATCAATCAGCAGTGGATCGGTCTTTATTCATGATCCCGTGGCGCTGGAGAATGAGCAACACCTGAACTTCACGGAGTGACCGCCATGCCCAAATCAATCGTTGCCGCCCTGCAGATCGGCGCCTTGCCCGGTGGCAAGGCTGAAACCCTGGAACAGATCCTGAGCTGGGAAAGCGCAATCATCGAATCCGGCGCCGCGCTGGTGGTGATGCCCGAAGCGTTGCTTGGCGGTTACCCGAAAGGCGAGGGCTTCGGCACCCAGCTGGGTTATCGCTTGCCGGAAGGCCGCGAAGCCTTCGCCCGTTATTTCGCCAACGCCATTGATGTGCCGGGCGCGGAAACCGAAGCGCTGGCCGGGCTGTCGGCGCGCACCGGGGCCAACCTGGTAATCGGCGTGATCGAACGGGCCGGCAGCACCTTGCATTGCACCGCGCTGTATTTCGACCCGCAGGCAGGCCTTGTGGCCAGGCACCGCAAGTTGATGCCGACCGGCACCGAACGGCTGATCTGGGGCAAGGGCGACGGTTCGACGCTGCCGGTGCTCGATACACAGGTCGGCAAGCTCGGTGCGGTGATTTGCTGGGAAAACATGATGCCGCTGCTGCGCACGGCGATGTACGCCAAGGGCATCGAGGTCTGGTGTGCGCCGACTGTGGACGAGCGCGAGATGTGGCAGGTCAGCATGCGCCACATCGCCCATGAAGGGCGCTGCTTTGTGGTCAGCGCGTGTCAGGTGCAGGCCTCGCCGAATGAACTGGGCGTAGATATCGCCAACTGGCCGGGGGATCGACCGCTGATCGCCGGCGGCAGCGTGATCGTCGGGCCGATGGGCGACGTGTTGGCCGGGCCGTTACGCGGCGAGGCCGGCTTGCTCACCGCCGAGATCGATACCGATGAACTGGTGCGGGCCCGCTATGACTACGACGTGGTCGGCCACTATGCACGACCGGATGTGTTCGAGCTGAGCGTGGATGAGCGCGCCAAACCCGGTGTTCGCTTCACCGCTTGAGGCGTTGCCGTTGCCACTCCTCACGGGTGATTTCCCAGATTTCCCGTGGGAAGCGGCCGCTGACGAAGTCATCCTCGTCGGTGCGGATCAAGCGCATGCCGGTGCGCTCCGAGAGCTTGCGCGAACCAAGGTTCGGCGCGGCTTTCGGCACGCGCATCAACGGTTGATCGAGGGTTTCGAACCAGTAGCGGGTCACGGCTTCGCTGGCTTCGGTCATCAAACCCTGGCCCTGCCAGGCCGGGGCGAGCCAGAACCCGCGATGGTTGTCCGGCTCGTCCATCAGGCTGATGTTGCCGATCAATTGCTCAGGTGCCGACTTGAGACGAATCGTCCAGTGCCACTCTTTGCCCGCCGCAATGGCAGGCAGCGCAATGTCGCGCAGATAGGTGAGGGCGCCGTCGTCCGGATACGGCCAGGGCACGAAGACGTTCAGATAACGCACCACTTCCCAATGGGGAAATTGTTGCTGGATGGCCTCGGCATCCGCCAGCTCAAGCGGGCGCAGAATCAGCCGTTCGGTATACAGCGTGGGCGTATCTTGCATAAACCAGCGACTTCCATGTTGTTGACGGTGAGCGCTGCAGGCTACCGCATCTTTACCAGGTTGCGGCACTGGCTCGCGGCAGGCTGAGTTTGCCGCTGTCGACAAAACGCATGGTGCCGAAAACGCCGCCCGCCAGTTTGCCGCGCAGCACGTAAGGCAGGTTGTCGAGGGATTGCGTCTGGCTCAGGCCCAGGGTCTGGCGCAATACCGAGAACGCCGAAATGCTCACCGGGACGCTGACAATGGTTTCGGAAAACCGTGGAATCGAACCGCTCTGATCGCTCACACCCGACGCCAGGGAATGCCCGTTCACGTCAAGATCCAGCGCGATGCCGTTGTAGTCGATGGCGGTTTCATTGGGATTCTGCACCCGCAGCTTGATCGCGAAGCGCACTTCCAGATCCTGGCTCGGCAGCGGTTCGAGGCCGACCACGTTGATGTTCACCGGGTCGCGGTTGGGGAACAGCGCACAGGCGCTGAGGGAGAGCAGAAGCAGGGACAGGATGACGGCATGGATACGGCGCATTGATGCTCTCTCATTGAAAAAGGGCTGAACCGCTGCCGGTATCAGCCCTTTTTCATCGAGCGGACAAGGTCAACGGTTCAAGTGTGCGACAGCGGCCTTTGATGCGGGTTCAGCTTTGGCCGGCAGGTCGGGGTTTTCCATGACCTGAAGGATAGAGGCTTCCGGGTCGAAGTCATCTTCTTCCAGTTCGATGAATTCTTCCGGCAGGAAGATGTTCAGCACGATCGCACACAGCGCGCCAACGGTGATCGGCGATTCGAAGATGTTGCGCAGCGCCTGCGGCAGTTCACGCAGCACTTCCGGCACGGCGGCAATGCCAAGGCCCATGCCGACGGAAATTGCCACAATCAGCATGTTGCGCCGATGCAGGCCGGCTTCGGCGAGGATCTTGATCCCGGCCACGGCTACGGTGCCGAACATCACCAGTTCGGCGCCGCCGAGCACCGGTTTCGGCATCAGTTGCAGCACCGCGCCGATCATCGGGAACAGCCCCAGCACCACCAACAGCCCGGCGATGAAGAACGCCACGTAACGGCTGGCAACGCCGGTGAGCTGAATCACCCCGTTGTTCTGGGCGAAGGTCACCATCGGCATGCTGTTGAACACCGCGGCCATGGCCGAGTTGAGGCCGTCGGCCAGCAGCCCGGACTTGATCCGGCGGATGTACAGCGGGCCTTTGACCGGTTGCCGGGAAATCATTGAGTTGGCAGTCAGGTCACCGGCGGCTTCCAGCGGCGACACCAGGAAAATCACCGCCACCGGCACGAACGCCACCCAGTCGAAGTTGAAACCGTACTTGAACGGCACCGGCACGCTGACCACTGGCACTTCCGGCAGGTTGGCAAAATCCACGGCGCCCATCAGCCACGCCACCACGTAGCCGAGGGTCAGACCGATGACGATCGCACCCAGGCGCAGGAATGGCACGTCGACCCTGTTCAACACCACGATGGTGGCAAGTACCAGCGCCGCCAGGAACACATGGCTGCCCGCGCCCAGATCCGCCGCGCCGAAGCCGCCGGCAATGTCGGTCATCGCCACTTTGATCAGCGACAGGCCCATCAGGGTGATGATGGTGCCGGTCACCACCGGGGTGATCAGCATGCGCAGCTTGCCGATGAACTGGCTCAGTACCACTTCGATGAAGGCAGCGAAGAAGCACACGCCGAAGATCGTCGAGAGGATCTCATCGGTGCCGCCGCCCCGGGCCTTGACCATGAAACCGGCGCTGAGAATCACGCTGATAAAGGAAAAACTCGTGCCTTGCAGGCACAACAGCCCCGAACCGACCGGGCCGAAGCGTTTGGCCTGAACGAAGGTGCCGAGGCCCGAGACAAACAGCGCCATGCTGATCAGGTATGGAATTTCGCTTTGCAGACCGAGGGCGCCGCCCATGATCAGGGTCGGGGTGATGATGCCGACGAAGCTGGCCAGCACATGTTGCAGGGCGGCAAACACCGTTGCGGTGAAGTGCGGACGGTCGTTGAGGCCGTAGATCAGATCGTTGTTGCGCGGGACTTTTTCAGAGACGGTCATGGTGGTTTGCGTGCCGCAATGCGGGGCCGGGTCGGAAAATGGGTGCGCAGGATGCCGCAAGCGAGGGGCGAGGGCAACGCATGATCGTTCCCACGCTCTGCGTGGGAATGCAGCCGGAGACGCTCAGCGTTCCAAAAAATGATCAGGTTCGACCAAAGGCTGACAGCAGGTCTTCTTCAAAAGCCTTCTGCGCATCTCCCGGCACCTGCGCCCGATGCCGGGCCAGATGGAACGCCACGTCAAAGCTCAACTCGCCTTCGCGCACCGGGCGCAACAGGCCTTTGTCCTGCCATTGGCGGGCGTAATGGTTCGGCAGATAACCGACGTGTTTGCCGGACAAAATGAAGGCGAGGGTGCCTTCGACCTGTTCCGAACGCGCCGAACAGACCTTGCCCTGAAACGGCTCGTCACTGCGCAGAAACCGGTAGGGGTGATCGACCCGGTCGCAGGCCTGCAGCGCCGCTTCATCGGGAGCATCGTTGGTGAACAGCGGATGGCCCGGCGCGCAGTACAGATGCTGTGTTTCGCTGAACAGTTCGCGGTAGTCGAACGCGCTCTCCACCTGGGAGAAGTAACCAATGGCCAGGTCCAGCCGCTGTTGCAGCAACAGACGCTCCATTTCGCCGGGCATGGCGCTGATCAGCTCGATGCGCACCGATTCGTCCCGCTCGCGAAAGCGCCGGATCGCCTCGGCCACCCGTTGCAGCACCGAGTGATCGACCGCCTCCGAGAGGCCCAGCCGCACTTCACCGATCAGGCGCCCGGCGACGCCGTTGGATTGATGGCGGAAGGTTTCGATCGAGTCGAACAGGCTGCGAGCGGCAATCAGCAGTTGCTCGCCTTTGGGAGTGAGGCTGAAACCGCCCTTGCCCCGGTTGCACACCCGATAGCCAAGGCGCGTCTCTAGGTTGGCCATTTGCTGGCTGATGCTCGACTGGCTCAGGCCCAGCTCACCCTGCGCGGCGCTGAAACCGTTGGATTCGACCACTCCGAGAAACAGCCGCAGAAGCTGAAGATCGACATCGTGGAGCTGGCCGAGCATCACATTACTCCTGGATAAAGTCAGGTTAACAAACTTGATATTTCTCGAATGTATCCGACGGCGCATCCTGCCACCACTTCCTTCGGTCAGGTGTTCGTCATGGCTCCCGTCTTCAAGCTGTGTTTGCCCGCTTTGTTGCTTACCGTCTCCATCGCTGTCCAGGCGGAAGAAAAAACGCTCAATCTTTACAGTTGGGCCGATTACGTGGCGCCGGAAACCCTGCAGCGCTTCGAAAAGGAAACCGGCATTCACGTGCGCTACGACACTTTCGATACCTCAGAGGTGCTCGAGACCAAACTACTGACCGGCGGCAGCGGTTATGACGTGGTGGTGCCTTCGTCCAGCGTACTGGCCCGTGGTCTCGCGGCGGGAGCGCTCAAGGAAATCCCCCATGAAGGGCTCAAGGGTTACGCCAATCTTGATCCGGATCTGCTGGAAAAACTGGCGGCGGTCGATCCCGGCAACCGCTACGGCGTGCCTTACACCTGGGGCACGCTGGGGCTGGGCATGAACGTCGAGGCGGTCAAGCAGCGGCTGCCGGACGCGCCGCTCAACAGCCTTGATCTGCTGTTCAAACCCGAATACGCCAGCAAACTCAAGGATTGCGGGATCGCGATTCTCGACTCGCCGCAGGAAGTGATCGGCCTCGCGCTTCACTACCTCGGTAAAGATCCCTACAGCACCGACAAGACCGATCTGGCCGCCGCCGAAGCCTTGTTGCAGAAGTTGCAGCCTTCTGTTCTGTACGTCGCCACTGGCCGGCAGATCAACGATCTGGCCAACGGTAGTGTCTGCCTGGCGCTGACCTACAACGGTGACGCGAGCATGGCCGCCGATCAGGCCCGCAAGGCCAACAAGCCGTTTGAGGTGGCTTACCGGATTCCCAGGGAAGGCACGCTGGTGTGGCAGGACAACCTCGCGATCCCCAAAGACGCGCCGCACCCCGAAGCTGCGCGCACCTTCATCGAGTTCATGTTGCGCCCCGAATCCGTGGCGGCGCTGACCAACACGCTGTTCTTCGCCACCGCCAACCAGGCCGCCACGCCGTTGGTGGATGAAGCGGTGCGCAACGATCCGGACATTTACCCGAAACCCGAAGTGCGCGAGCGGCTGTACGCCGATCGCAGCATGAGCCTCAAGGACATGCGCCAGCGCACACGGCTGTGGACCACTTTCCGCAGCCGCCAATAACACCGTTCATAAAAACAGGAGCACACCGATGGACGTGCCAATGCAAAACGATCAGGCCCTGACCCGTGACAGCCTTTTCGGCACCGCAGCCGAAAGCACCTACGCCGGTATCACCAGTTTCATGCGCCGGCGCTACAGCCGCGACCTGCGCGGCGTGGACGTGGCGGTCAGCGGTGTGCCGTTCGACACCGCCACCAGCAATCGCCCCGGCGCACGGTTCGGGCCGCGCGGGATTCGTGCAGCGTCCACCGGGATTGCCTGGGAACGGCACTGGCCATGGGCGTTCGACCCGTTCGATCATCTGGCGGTGATCGATTACGGCGATTGCGACTTCGATTACGGCTCGCCGCACACCATCCCGGAAAGTATTGAAGCCCACGCCGAACACATTCTGAGCTCCGGCAGCGCCATGCTCACCTTTGGCGGCGATCACTTCATCAGCTATCCGCTGCTCAAGGCCCACGCGCGCAAGCACGGCGCGCTGTCGCTGATCCACTTCGATGCCCACAGCGACACCTGGCCTGACGAGGGCGGCAAACGGGTCGATCACGGCACCATGTTCTGGCACGCAGCGCGGGAAGGGCTGGTGGATCCGGCGCGTTCGGTGCAGATCGGTTTGCGTACCACCAACGACGATCATCAGGGCTTTCAGGTGCTGGACGCGCGGCAGGTGCATCGTCGGGGCTGCGAGGCGATTGTCGAGGCCATTCGCGCGCGGGTCGGAGATAACCCGGTGTACCTGACGTTCGACATCGATTGCCTGGATCCGGCCTTTGCGCCGGGCACCGGTACGCCGGTCTGCGGCGGCCTGAGCACGATGCAGGCGCTGGAGATTCTGGGCGGCCTGCGCGGGATCAATCTGGTGGGCATGGACGTGGTGGAAGTGGCCCCGGCCTATGATCATGCGGACGTGACGTCGCTGGCGGCGGCAACCCTGGCCATGGAGATGCTTTGCCTGTACGCGGCCAGGCACAAAGTCGACGCGTGATCCCCTTTGAGCCTGGTGAAAGCTCCTGACAATTTCTGACACCAGGCTCTGCTAAGCTCCGGCAAATTTTTGCCCGGAGCCTCACACCGTGTCGCGAACCACTCGATTGTTGACCCTGCTGCAAGTGCTGCGCGGCAAGAAACGTCCGGTGACCGCCGCGACGCTGGCGTCCGAGCTGGAAATCTCCGAACGCACCCTTTATCGCGACATCGCCGAACTGACCGCACTGGGTGCGCCGATCCACGGCGAGGCGGGCATCGGTTACGTGTTGCGCAGCGGTCTGTTTCTGCCACCGCTGATGCTCAACGCCGACGAGACCGAAGCCATCGTGCTGGGCCTGCGTTATGTCGATCAGCGTGGTGACGAGGTACTGAGCAAGGCAGCGGCGGATGCACTGGCGAAAATCGCGGCAGTGCTGGACCCGCTGGCTCAGGAAGCGCTGCGCAATCCGACCGTCATGCCCGGGCCACCGGGTTACGGTTTTCCGCAAAACGCAGTGCCCTTGAACGTTTTCCGCCACGCGATTCGCGATCAGGCCAAGTTGCACATCGATTACGCCGATGCGCAGCAGGTCCAGAGCCAGCGCTTGATCTGGCCGCTGGCGCTGGGCTTTCTCAACGAGGTGCGAATCATCGTCGCGTGGTGTGAGTTGCGCGGCGCCTATCGCACCTTTCGCACCGACCGGATCGCCGCCGCCAGCTTGCAGGGCGAGCGCTATCCGGGGCGTCGCAGCGACCTGTTGCGCACCTGGCAGCGGCAGATGCAACTGGACGAAAACGGCCGTTTCACTCCTGACAAGAATTGACGCAGGGCTGTTCTAGGATGGCGACAGAACCCGAAAAAAGGAGCTGTAATCATGTTCCATCCCACCTCGATACTCGCCCCGGCCATCGTTGAATACATCAACGCCGCCAATGCTCGCGATACGTCCCGGGTCGGCAGTTTTTTTGCCGAGGATGCCCATGTGTTCGACGAAGGCCATCATCAGGTCGGCCCGCAGGCCATTGCCGACTGGATGCAAGACACCGCCCGGCGCTATCAGCCACGGGTCGAAGTGCTCGGTGTCCAGCAGCGCACCGGCAAAGTGCTGGTGCAAGGGCTGATTTCCGGGACCTTTCCCGGCAGCCCGCTGGAGCTGCGCTACACCTTTCGCCTGAACGAGCAGGGCAAAATCGCACGGCTGGATATTTCCGCGTAGCCATCGTGGCATACTGCCGCGCATGACTTTCGACTCTCCCCTGAGCGCCTGGCAATACGCCGTCGACCATAAGGGTTTCATCCAGGATGAAGCCCAGGAACACGCGGTCTGGGCCTTGCAAAAATGCCATGAAGCCCTGCACGCCGGTGCCCGTTCGGTCACCGGCGTTTACCTGTGGGGCCCGGTCGGGCGCGGCAAGACCTGGCTGATGGATCAGTTCTACCAAAGCCTGCGGGTGCCGGCGCGGCGGCAGCACTTTCATCACTTCATGGGCTGGGTCCATCAGCGTTCGTTTCAGTTGACCGGGATCGCCGATCCATTGCGGGCCCTGGCCCGTGAGCTGGCGGCCGAGGTGCGGGTGCTGTGTTTCGATGAGCTGTTCGTCAATGACATCGGTGACGCGATCATTCTCGGGCGGCTGTTTCAGGTGATGTTCGATGAAGGCGTGGTGGTGGTCTGCACCTCCAACCTGCCGCCGGATCTGCTGTATGCCGACGGCTTCAACCGCGACCGCTTTTTGCCGGCGATCACCGCGATCAAGCAGCACATGCAAGTGGTCGCGGTGAATGGTGCCGAAGATCACCGATTGCATCCCGGCGCCATCGAGCAGCGCTACTGGGTCGCCACTTCGGGGCAGGAGAGCGCGCTGAGCCAGGTCTTCGACGCCCTGGCCGCCGGGCACACCGTCAGTACCGAACCGGTGCCGGTCGGTTACCGCGCCCTGAACGTGGTGCAGGCCAGCGATTCGGTGCTGTGGTGCCGTTACGCCGAGCTGTGCGAGCAACCGTTCGCCGCCATGGATTTCATCGCGCTGTGCGACACCTACCGGGCTATCCTGTTGAGCGAGGTGCCTAACCTCAGCGCGAAAAAACGCGAAGGGCGGATCGCCCGTGGCACCGAGGACGGCGCGGAACGGGTGGTGGCCGGCGATCGCCAATTGCCGCAGCTGTCGGTGCATGACGACGGCGTGCGCCGCTTTATCGCGCTGGTCGACGAGTGCTACGACCGCAAGGTGCCGCTGTACATCGAGGCCGAAGTGCCGATGGACGCGCTGTACACCGAGGGTTATCTGGAATTCCCGTTTCGCCGGACCCTCAGCCGCTTGCAGGAGATGCAGCTGCAACGCTTCGCCGAGACCTGAAAACAAGGAGGGCGCGACATGACTCAGCCACTGTCCCACCATTTGCTGACCATGGCTTATCAGAATGCCTGGGCCAACCATCGACTGGCCAAGGCCTGGAGCCAGCTCGACGACGCCGAGCTGGCAGCGCCACGGGTGAGTTTCTTCCCGAGCATCCGCCTGACCCTCAACCACATCCTCACCTGCGACTGGTTCTACGTCGACGCGCTGGAGCGCGAGTTGCGCGCAGATGAGCCACATCCCGATTGTTACGTGTTCTTCAACACTGACGAGCCCTTCACCGAGGCGCAGGCCTTGCGCCGTGAACAGGCCCATGTCGACCGCCGCTTGATCGCCTACTGCGAGCAACAGCGCGATGCCGATCTGGGGCGTCTCGTCACCATCGCTCGCGATACGCCGCAACACGACAGCCGCCTGCGGATGATTTCCCACCTGTTCGAGCATCAGATCCACCACCGTGGGCAGGTCCACGCGATGCTCAGCGGTACGTCGGTAAAACCGCCGCAACTGGACGAGTTTTTCTGTGCCGGTGAGTCAAGTTTGCGAGCCGAGGATTTCGCCGAACTGGGCTGGACCGAAGAACTCATCTGGGGTCACTGAAAACGCCGGGTTGTGGCCGGGGCCTTGCGCAAAACGCCTATGTCAAATTCGGCTTCGCGCCGGGCATGTTCGACCCTGATCACGGGCGCATGCTGTTCTGGATCAAGGACCTTCAGGCATAAAAAAGGGCGCCCGGAATGGGCGCCCAAACTGTCGTCTGCGAGGCCAGAGCGGAGCCATCGCAGGTCCATCGGTAAAGTGTTCGCTCAAGGGCGATAGGACTCGGTGACCTGGGCGGTCTGGTCGTCCGGAACCCGAAGCTCGTTGGTCTTCGTGTCAGCCTGCTGGCTTTGTGCGGAGTGAACCGGGAAATTGGCCCAGTAATGTCTCATGCGCTCGGCGCCGCCTTCGGCGAATGCGCTGGCGGATGCGAGGGTGAGTAGAGCAGCAAGGATTGCAGTGGTGGTTTTCATGGTGCCTCCTTCGAAAAATGTCGGAGCCGTTCATCCATGAATCAGGTCCTCGGGCGCAGTGTCGGCCGAGGGCATTAACAAGCGGTTAACGCTTGTTCAGTCCAGGTTTTACAGGGTGTTTCCATTGCGTATCGGACGAACGCTGCACGCGTGAATGACGCGTGCAGGTTGCAAGGGGAGGGCGTCAGAGTTTCCAGTCGAGGCTCAGCGTCACGGTGCGAGGATCGCCCCAGAACACGCCGTTGTAGAAGCCGACGTTGTCGTAATACTTCTTGTCGAACAGGTTGTCGACGTTGAGGGATGCCGACAGGTGTTTGTCGAACTCGTAGCGCGACATCAGCTTGACCACGGTGTACGCCTCCTGACGAATGCGCGCCGGTTCAGTGATGATCCGGCCGTTCGCGCCGCGCCCGATCGGCCGTTTGGAATTGCCGTACACATCGCTCTGCCAGTTCACGGCACCGCCTACGGTCAGGGCGTTCCAGTTACCCGGCAGGCGATAGGTCGTGGACAGGCGGAACAGGTTCAGCGGCTGATTGGTGTTGCTGCGCTGTTTTTCGCCGTTGAGCGAGTGGGTGTAGGTGTAACCGGCGGTCATGTTCCAGCCGTCGAGGACTTCACCGGAGACTTCGGCTTCGAAGCCATTGACCTTGTTGCCCTTGCCGCCTGATTTGTAGAACTGCTCGCCGGTGTCCGGATCGGGCAGCGCGGACTCATCGAGCTCGGCGACGTTGTCCTGCTTGCTCCAGAACACGGCGGTGGAGACGTTCAGGCGTTCTTCCAGCAA
The DNA here is from genome assembly GCF_002113215.1 of Pseudomonas sp. B15(2017). NCBI lineage: Bacteria > Pseudomonadati > Pseudomonadota > Gammaproteobacteria > Pseudomonadales > Pseudomonadaceae > Pseudomonas > Pseudomonas sp. B15(2017). Next base: position 219,312 of record NZ_NEJZ01000008.1, on the reverse strand, counting down.
GCTGCCTTTGAGCCCCACTTCATAGTTGCTGCCAACCACCGGATCGATGTAATTGCGGCTGGCGTCACGCACGCCCTGTGGTTTGAAAATGTCTGTGTAGCTGACGTACGCGGTGTATTCCGGCGTCAGGTCATACAGCAGGCCGGCGTACGGCGTCCACATGTCGTTGTGTCGCTGGCTGCTGGCATCGACGCCAGTCAGTTGCAGGCTCTGATCGTAGGCGTAGGTCTTGCTCGAGGCCTCCCAGCTGCCGTAGCGACTGCCCAGCACCGCGTGCAATTCATCGGTCAGGCTCAGGCGCGTCGCAAGGTAGCCTGCCTTTTGCCGAGTGCTGTCCTTGAAGCTCGGCAGGCTGGTAGTGGTGTCGGGGAATTTGTTGATGCCGCCCATGTATTTCCAGTCGCGCACGCTTTCGTAATCGGATGCGCGCGGGCCATCAACGTTGTACGGGTCGTTCGAGCGGCGCTCGGCTTCGCCGTAGCCGAACATCAATTCGTGTTCACGGCCAAACAGCGAGTAAGGGCCGGCCAGGTTGAGGTCGTAGGCGCGCATGCTCTGGTCGCCGATCATGTGGCCGATGGTCGCGGTCATGCCGCTGCGGTCGGGTTCCGGGTAACCGGAGCCGGCATAGTAGACCTTGCCGTCACCGTCGCTCTTGCGGTGGGTATAGGCCGCCTTCAGATGCCAACCGGCCGCCAGTTGCTGATCGAGGGTGGCGAACGCGGTCTTGTCGCGCAATGGCCAGGAGCTCCATGAGGTCGCCATGTTGGTCGAGCGACCGAGGCCGGCCTTGCTGCCATCGGCATTCCAGTACGGCGTCGTACCCCACGAGGTGCCTTGCACCTGCTTGTCCTGATAGTCGTAACCGACGGCCAGCACGGTCGAATCGGTCAGGTCCGCTTCGAGGATGCCGTAGCCGACTTCCCGTTGCAGGGCGTACTTGTCGCGAAACGAACCGCTGTCGCGATAGGCCAGCACACTGCGACCGCGCAGGCGTCCGTCAAACGCCAGAGGGCCGCCGACATCGACGTAACTGTAGTAATCGTCATAGCTGCCGCCACTGACGCCGGCCTGAGCCTGCCATTGTGCGGTGGGACGTTTGCGCACCATGTTGATGGTGGCAGACGGGTCGCCTGCGCCGGTCGTCAGGCCGGTCGCGCCGCGAACCACTTCGATACGATCGTAGATGATGGTGTCGGCATCGCTCTTCATGTAGCTGAAGGTATTGAGCATGCCGTCGATCTGGAAGTTGTTGATCGAGTAGCCGCGGGACGAATAGCTGACCCGATCCGAATCGTTGTGCTGCACCACGATGCCGGTGGTCTGGCTCATGGCTTCGGACAATGTCCCGAGCTTGAAATCATCCATCTGCTGGCGGGTGACCACGGACACCGATTGCGGGGTTTCCTTGATCGACAGGTTCAGCTTGGTCGCGGTGCTCATCGCGCCGGTGGTGTAGGAGCCGGTGTTTTCGGTGTTGCTGCCCAGGCCTTGGGCGGTGACGCTGGTGGAGGCCAGTTCGAGTGTCGTACCGCCGGGCTCCGGCGCCTGTCCGGCGGCGGTTTCAGCCAGCAGGTCCGGGCTCAGTGCCACACTGCACAGACCGAGGGTGAGGGTCATGGAACGGGTGATGGGCGCGAGCATCGCAGCCGACTCCTTGTCTTCGAGGGAAAAATTCCGTTTGCTCAAAGACGAAGGTGAGCGGTGCGATTTAGTGTCAAACGAGAAATATTGTTATTTGAAGATGTTTCACCTGTATGAAGAAAGGGCCGTTTCCGGCCCTTTCTTGATTATTGCTTTACCACCTCTGCGACATTGGCGACGGGTTTTTTCGGCTTCATCAGGCTGAAGTCGATCAGGGCTCGCTGTTCGCGTTCGTAAGGGTTGCCGATCAACAGCGGACGCGGCTTGAAGCTGTCGCTGACCAGGCTCTTGCTGCGATCCAGTTCATCGAAACTCAAACCGGCCAGATCCGCCCAGGTGTGGATCAGGTGCGAGCTGCTGTAAGGCCGGCTCAGATCCCCGGCAAAGTTCCAGTCGTGGTTTTCGCGCCATTTTGGCGACGCCCAGGCCATGAACGGAATGGTGTACATCGGCGCCGTCGGCTTGTTTTCGTTGCGGCCCAGGGTGCCGTGGCCCACCGAGTCGAACACGTCTTCACCGTGGTCGGAGAGGTACAGCAGGAAGCCGTTCGGATCGGATTTGGCGTAGTCCTTGATCAGGCTCGAAACCACGAAATCGTTGTACAGCACCGCGTTGTCGTAGCTGTTGTAAGTCGGCACCTGATCGTCCCGCACGCCGGCCGGAACGCCGTTGCGATCCTGGAACTTGTCGAAGCTCGGCGGATAACGGTACTGGTAGCTCATATGCGTACCGAGCAAGTGCACGACGATCAGCTTGCGCGGTGCTGCATCGGCCAGGGCCTTGTTGAACGGCTCGATCACGTCGCCATCGTACTGGGCGGCGTTCTGGTTGCGGTTGTTGTTCAGGTACACCTGCTCGTCGGCCTGTTCGGAGAAGGTCGTGAGCATGGTGTTGCGCTTGGTCATGGTCTGCTGGTTGGTGATCCAGAAGGTCTTGTAGCCGGCCTGTTTCATCATGCTGACCAGCGATGGCGTGGACAGGTACAGATCCGGATTTTCTTCGTCGGCGAAGGTCAGCACCTGTTGCAGCGCCTCGATGGTGTAAGGGCGCGGGGTGATGACATTGTCGAAGATCGACAGCTGATCCTTGAGCTTGTCCAGCTCTGGCGTGGTTTTACGCGGGTAACCGTACAGGCTCATGCGCTGGCGGTTGGTGGATTCGCCGATCACCAGCACCAGGGTAGCCGGCTGGTTGGCGCCCGAGTCCTTGAGGTTATGCAGCGGCGGGATTTTGCTCGCGCTGTGCAACATGCTCTGCATTTCGCCCAAGGTGTCGAGATAACGGTGATACGCCACTGCCATTTGCCAAGGCACTGCCGGCTCGATACGGGTTTCGAATTTCTCGAATCCGCCGGCGAAGCTGCCGGTGCGCATCGTCTGCTTGACCAGCGGATAACCGATCACGGCTACCAGGATCGCCATGGCGGCCACGAACGCCCGGCCACGGGGCAGGTACACCGGACGCAGTCGGGTCCACAGGAAGTACGCGAACGCGGTGTGCGCGAGGAACGCCGGGATCATCCACCAGGCAAAGTACTGGGTCATGTACTCGCCGGCTTCGGACACGTTCGACTCGAACATGATGAAAATCACGCTCTGCGAGAATTCCTGCTGGTAGATGAAGAAGTAGCCCAGGCTGGCCATCGAACAGGCCCACAGCACGACGCCAATCAGCGCGGCGAGCAGACGGGTGCGCTTGGGGAACAGGAGCATCGGCGCGAGCCATACGGCGCTCATCACGAAGGCCTGGCGGAACCCGGTGAACCCTGAGGTGCCCGTCAACTGGATCAGCAGTTGGGTGATACCGGAGAAGTACCAGAAAAACACGAACAGCCAGATCAAACCGGCCCAGTCGAAACCTGTCGCAGTCGTATTGCTGCGTTTGAACACCGCCATTCAGCACTCCAGCTCTGTCGTTACATCCAACGCCGGGCGCCACATGAAAACGGCGCATGAAACCGACGAACGGAGGCCATGCGCAGACACGCACGGCCAGAATGCGCGCGAGTATCAACAAGGGTCTGTGAAAACTTTGTTAATTGCCGAAATCGGTGGGGGGAGCAGTATGTCGGGAACAGCTGAGGCCGTTCCCGAATCGGGCAGGGGAGATCAGGCGTGCGGCGAGCGTTGTACGCGTGGCAGGGGCTGTGGCTCGGCGCCCTGGGTCAGCAGGCGCAATTGCGCGAGTTCCTGCTTGAGCTGGTCGCGTTCATCTTTCAACTGACGCAATTCATCGCGACGGATGGTGACGTACAGGGTTTGTGGCGGCATTGCTGTGTGTACTGTGCCCATTGCTCACCTCGCAAATGGCGTGTCTCAACTGCAGATCAGCCCCCGGTCTGGAGCCTTGATCTGCTATCGGCGCCGATTTTGATTTCTTTTGCTCGTGAATGGAACTTTTTTATTTTTCATGGTCGTTGTGTCTTCGACACGTTTCCCGACGTTATCACTCTGGATCGGGCACAATGCCCGGAAACTTCACACCAACGCTCTGGACTAAGCTCCATGAGTCACGTTGGGCTATAACCTTTGACACACTTTTATTTGTAGTAAGGAGCATCAGCACATGCAACTCGGGATTATTGGACTGGGCCGCATGGGCGGCAATATTGCGCGACGTCTGATGCTCAACGGTCACACCACCGTTGTTTACGACCGCAATACCGCCTTTGTCGACACCCTGGCCGCCGAGGGCTCTACCGGCGTCGCCGATCTGCCTGCACTGGTCGCAGGCCTGGCCAAGCCGCGTGCGGTGTGGGTCATGCTGCCGGCGGGCGCACCGACTGAAGACACCATCGAAACCTTGAGCAATCTGCTCGAAGCGGGCGACACCATTATCGATGGCGGCAACACCAACTATAAGGACGACATCCGTCGGGCCAAGACTCTGGCCGAGAAGGGCCTGCACTACATCGACGTCGGCACCTCCGGCGGCGTCTGGGGCCTGGAACGCGGTTACTGCATGATGATCGGCGGCGATGCCGAGACTGTTAAGCGTCTGGACCCGCTGTTCGCCGCGCTGGCGCCGGGCATGGGCGATATTCCGCGCACCAAGGACCGCAAGTCCGATGACCACCGTGCCGAGCACGGCTACATCCACGCCGGTCCTGCCGGTGCCGGTCACTTCGTGAAGATGATCCACAACGGGATCGAGTACGGCATGATGGCGGCCTTCGCCGAAGGTTTCGACATCCTCAAGACCAAGTCCAGCGAGCTTCTGCCGGAGGATCAGCGTTTCGACCTGAACGTGGCCGACATCGCCGAAGTCTGGCGTCGTGGCAGTGTGGTGTCGTCCTGGTTGCTCGACCTGACCGCCGATGCCCTGGCGGTCGACCCGAAACTCGACGGTTTCTCCGGCTCCGTGGCCGACAGCGGTGAAGGCCAATGGACCATCGAAGCGGCAATGGAACAAAAGGTGCCGGTACCGGTGCTGTCCAACTCGCTGTTCTCGCGCTACCGCTCCCGCGGCCAGGGCACTTTCGGCGACAAGATCCTCTCGGCCCAGCGCTTCGGCTTCGGCGGCCACGTGGAGACTCCGAAGAAATGACCCATACGATCCGCAGAAAATCCAAGGCAGAACCCGCACCACCGACCACGCTGTTTTTGTTCGGTGCCCACGGCGACCTGGTCAAGCGCTTGCTGATGCCGGCGCTGTACAACCTCAGTCGCGACGGCTTGCTTGACGAAAATCTGCGGATCGTCGGCGTTGACCACAACGCCATCACCGATGAAGCCTTCGCGCAAAAGCTCGAAGACTTCATCCGTACCGAAGTGGCAGCCAAGGTCGGCAAGGGCGATCAGATCCTTGATCCAGCCTTGTGGGCCAAGCTCGCCAAAGGCATCAGCTACGTCCAGGGTGACTTCCTGGACGACAGCACCTATTCAGCCCTGGCGGCGAAAATCGCCGACAGCGGCACCGGCAATGCGGTGTTCTACCTGGCCACCGCGCCACGTTTTTTCAGCGAAGTGGTGCGCCGTCTCGGCAGCGCCGGGTTGCTCGAGGAAAACCCGGAAGCGTTCAGAAGGGTGGTGATCGAAAAACCGTTCGGCTCCGACCTGCAAACCGCCGAGGCGTTGAACGCCTGCCTGCTCAAGGTCATGTCGGAAAAGCAGATCTACCGGATCGATCACTATCTGGGCAAGGAAACCGTGCAGAACATTCTGGTCAGCCGGTTCTCCAACAGCCTGTTCGAAGCGTTCTGGAACAATCACTACATCGACCACGTACAGATCACCGCCGCCGAAACCGTCGGCGTTGAAACCCGTGGCAGTTTTTACGAACACACCGGCGCCCTGCGGGACATGGTGCCCAATCACCTGTTCCAGTTGCTGGCCATGGTGGCGATGGAGCCGCCGGCCGCGTTCGGCGCCGATGCGGTGCGGGGCGAGAAGGCCAAGGTAGTCGGTGCGATCCGGCCCTGGACCACCGAGCAAGCACGGGAAAACTCGGTGCGCGGTCAGTACGGCGCCGGTGAAGTCGCGGGCAAACCGGTGGCTGGTTATCGCGATGAAAACAACGTCTCCCCTGAAAGCACCACGGAAACCTACGTGGCGCTCAAGGTGATGATCGACAACTGGCGTTGGGTCGGCGTGCCGTTCTACCTGCGCACCGGCAAGCGCATGAGCGTGCGCGATACCGAGATCGTCATCTGCTTCAAACCGGCGCCGTATGCGCAGTTCCGGGATACCGAGGTCGACGAATTGCAGCCGACTTACCTGCGTATCCAGATCCAGCCCAACGAAGGCATGTGGTTCGACCTGCTGGCCAAGCGGCCGGGGCCGGCGCTGAACATGGCCAACATCGAGCTGGGGTTCGCCTACAAGGACTTCTTTGAAATGCAGCCGTCCACCGGCTACGAAACCCTGATCTACGACTGTCTGACCGGTGACCAGACGCTGTTCCAGCGCGCTGACAACATCGAGAACGGCTGGCGCGCGGTGCAGCCGTTCCTCGACGCCTGGCAGCAGGACGCCAGTGTGCAGGGTTATGCCGCCGGCGAAGACGGGCCGAAAGCCGCCGATGATCTGCTGACTCGCGATGGTCGCGTCTGGCATGGTCTGGGATGAGCGAACCGTTCCGTTTTCTGTTGAGCGACATGGACGGCACGCTGTTGCTGCCCGATCACAGCCTGAGTCAGCGTACGATTGACGCGGTTCGTTCGCTGCGCGAGGCGGGCGTGCTGTTCAGCCTCGCCACCGGGCGTCCGCCCAAAGCCATGCTGCAACAGATCGAGGCCTTGGGCGTGGACCTGCCGACAGCAGCGTTCAACGGCGGCACGATCGTCAATCCGGACGGCAGCATTCTGGTGGCTCATTTCCTGCCCGCGACGGCAGTGTTGACCGCATTGGCATTGTTCGCCGATCAACCGGATGTCGAAATCTGGGTGTTCAGCGGCGGCGACTGGTTGCTCAAGGATCCTCACGGGCCGATGGTGCCGCGTGAGCAGCACGGGCTCGGATATCCGCCAGTGGTGGTGGAGAGTTTCGAGCCGTATCTGGAGCGTATCGACAAGATCGTGGCGACCAGCAACAACACGGAACTGCTGATCGAGCTGGAGGCGCGGTTGCTGCCGAAAGTCGAGGGCATGGCACAGGTGTCACGCTCGCAACCGGTATATCTGGACGTGACGGCGCTGGAGGCCAACAAGGGCTCGGCGCTGGTGACGCTGGCTGAACATCTGGGCGTATCAATGGCGCAGACGGTGGCAATTGGCGACGGCGGCAATGATCCGGCGATGTTCCATGTCGCCGGTTTGGCGATTGCCATGGGGCAGGCCGAGGACGCGGTGAAGCGTCAGGCCGATGTGGTCACCGGGCCGAACACCGAGGACGGGGTGGCGCAGGCGATCGAGAAATATATTTTGCCGCGTTGATCGATGCATAAAAAAACGGGAGCCTGATGGCTCCCGTTGTTGTTTTTACAGCCAGTAGCTCACGGCATACCAGCCCAGCAATCCCATCACGATGGTGTAGGGCAATGCCATCCACACCATTCGCCCGTAGGACAACCGCACCAGCGGCGCAATCGCCGACGTCAGCAGAAACAGGAACGCCGCCTGGCCATTGGGTGTGGCCACGCTCGGCAGGTTGGTGCCGGTGTTGATCGCAATCGCCAGTGTCTCGAAATGCTCGCGGCTCATGTGTCCGGACAGGAACGCCTGTTTCACCTCGGTGATGTAGATCGTGGCGACGAACACGTTGTCACTGATGGCCGATAACAGGCCGTTGGCGATGAACAGCATCCCCGGCTGCTGATCGGCCGGCAATGTCAGTACCCACTGAATCAACGGCGCGAACAGTTGTTGATCGTGAATCACCGCCACCACGGCGAAGAACACCACAAGCAGCGAAGTGAACGGCATCGCATCCTTGAAGGCATTGCCCAGACGATGCTCGTCGGTAATGCCGCTGAAGGCCGTGATCAGCACAATCACCATCAGGCCGATCAAGCCGACTTCGGCGATATGGAACGCCAGCCCGGCAATCAGGATCAGCGCAGCGCAGCCTTGCACCAGCAGAGCAGCACGTTGGCGCGGGGTGCGTTCGGCATTGTCTTCGGCGGCGTAGTTGGCCAGCACGGCACGTACGTTGTCCGGCAGCAACGTGCCGTAGCCGAACCAGCGCAGTTTCTCCAGCAGCAGGCAGGTCACCAGTCCCGCAACCAGAACCGGCAGCGACACGGGGGCGACCTTCACGAAAAACTCGGCGAAGTGCCAGCCCATTTCGTGGCCGATCAGAAGATTCTGCGGCTCGCCGACCAGGGTGCAGACGCCGCCCAGTGCGGTGCCGACAGCGCCGTGCATCAACAGGCTGCGCAGGAACGCGCGGAACTGTTCCAGGTCATCATGATGCAACTGGGGCAGATGGCGGTCATCGCTGAACTCGCTGTCCTGGCGCGGGTCGTTGCCGGAGGCCACTCGGTGGTAAACCGAATAGAAGCCCACAGCGGCACTGATGATCACCGCGGTCACGGTCAACGCGTCAAGAAACGCCGAAAGAAACGCCGATAAAAAGCAGAACATCAGGGCCAGCAGCGCCTTCGAACGCACGCCGAGCAACAGGCGCGAGAACAGGAACAACAGCAGGTCTTTCATGAAGTAGATGCCGGCGACCATGAACATAAGCAGCAGAATCACCGGGAAATTGTGCTGCAACTCTTCGTACAGCGCCTGGGGCGTGGTCATTTTCAGCAGCAGCGCTTCGATCAGCAGCAAGCCACCTGGCATCAGCGGGTAGCACTTGAGCGCCATGGCCAGAGTGAAAATGAACTCGATTACCAGCAACCAGCCGGCCGCGACCGGGCCGACGGTCCACAGCACCAGTGCGTTGAGAATCAGAAACCCGACGATGCACGCCTTGTACCAGCGGGGCGAATGCCCGAGAAAGTTGTGCGCGAACGCCTGAGCCATCGAACCGGACATCGGTTGCTCCTTGTTTTAAGAAGCACGCAAGTTGCCGTAAGCGATGGGCAAGATCAAGTGTGAGAAGGTTCGCATCAGTGATTCAGATAACGCGCGACCAGTGCGCGGTAGTTGCCATCCAGCGAATAGCCGCCTACCAGAATGCCACCGTCAGGCTGTATCGCCAGTGAGGTGGCGGTATCGAGGCTGCGCCCCAGTCGTGTGCGCAACCAGCCATTACCTGATCCGAAACCTCGATCAAGGCTGCCGTTCGCCAGATAGCGGGCGACGATGAAGTCGGCTTCAACCCCGCCGATCGTTGCGCCGACCGCGATGATGCGCCCGTCCGGCATCACCTGCGCGGCACTCCATTGGCAGCCGCTGAAAGCGATTTCCAGCAGGTGCGGCTGACCACCGTTGCAATGCAGGTCGGGGCGGCCGTTGCCATGGACGGACAGCGCCATGCATCGAATCGGATCGCGGCTGCTGCCAAAACAATGCAAATGCTCCGCCGATTCGATGACCTGGGTGACCAGCGCGCTGTGCCCCTGGGCTTTGAAGGCCATGAAACCGTCCACCGCAAAACGCTCATCGAGCCGCCCGTCCGGCAGATAGCGGGTGAGCAGGCCTTCCTGAGGAAAGTCGATGGAGCCAGCCACCACGATTCTGCCGTCTTCTTGCAACAGCAGAGCGCCGAGCCAGGTATTGAGCAGCAAGTGGCGAACCATGACGAAACCGCGCCCGTTGAACGACGGATCAAGGTTGCCATCGGGTTTGAGGCGGATCAGCATGCCGACGTGATCGGCGAGCTCGAAGTGATGGTTGGCGATCAGCAGGATATGCCCGTCGGGCTGCACTGCAAAATCGCAGGCTTCGGCGCCTGGAACGCCTGGCGGCAACCAGGCATCGCGGGTGCCCATGGACAGGTCGCCGGGCAGGCGGACAATTTGCTGGCCATTGTCACCGAAGTCCGGGTCAGGCCGACCTTGGGTATCGAACAGGGCCAGGGCAGGCAGAGTGCGATGCTCTGATTCGTAGTGCAGGCCCGCCAGCAGGATTCGTCCGTCGGGCAAGACCTGAACCTTGCTGCCGGTGGCCTCGAAGCCGGCGGCGAACTGGCCGATCACGCTGCCTTGAAAACCAAAGCCCAGATCCGCCGAGCCGTCTTCGAGCAGGCGCGCCAGGCCGAAACGACTGCCTTGTGCAGTAGCTACCTTGGCGGCGACCAGAATTCGGCCTTGCGCATCGAGCGCCACACTCTGAGTCAGGCTGGACATACTTCCGACGAAGTAAACCTGCGCCACACCGTTGCTGGAAAAGTTCTTGTCGAGTTGTCCGGCGTTATTCGCTAGCGTCGGCAGCGCGATGGCTGTCTGGGTTGACATGCATGCTTCTCCTTGCGAGTCGACCGATTTCCGGGAAGCGGAACGGGTAACTGCATGAGCGAAACATTCAATCCCTGAATACTCGCTAGTACAACTGTAAGAACTAACAGGTGGAGGGTCGCACTGTGCCAGAACAGTGTCTTTTTGAACCAGTCGCAAGCCTGCCAAGTATCGAGGCGCGAAAGTATTGGGGAAAGTTGTACAAAAAGACTGAAGTTGGAAAAGGATCCGCAACTAACAGAAGAGGGCGGATGACTTGAACGTCATCCGCATTGCCCGCCAATATCAGTGTGGCATCGACCAGGATTGCAGCGCATAGCCTTCTTCGCTCAGTTCGGCGCGGGCCTGTTGCAGCAGGTGTTCAAGTTGCGCCGGATCGGAGTAGGCGCTGCTCGGGATCTGGGTGCGACCGATGTGGGAATTGGTCCGGTCGATAACGGTCAGGCTCAGTTCGCCATTGCCGTCTTGTGGGGCCCAGGCGACGCATTGAAAAGGTTCAAATGCGCGGTTGGCAATCAAAAGAGCTTCGTTGATACGGAGCGGGGCGGTCATGGGATCTTCTCTCTATTAGTGCCCAATCAAGTGATCGGCCGTCAGTTAGGCTTACCGTACGGCGAGTTACTTGTACTGATGCACGCAACCCGCTGGCGGGTCACACAGAATCTGAAGAAATTTCGACTTTCTTTCATACACTCAATCTTCAGACAGGTTTTGAAAGCCTGGCGAAAGATTTAAGTCGATAGCTAACTAATAAAGTGGCTTCTTATAACTGGTTCACTTGTACATTTATAAGCAATCGATACAAGACGCCGTCAAATTCTTGCTAACGTAACAGTCAGGCTTGCCAAATGACTGTTTTTACGATCATTTCCCGAAATTTGGCGCCAAGGAACAGTCATGAACGAAGCGCCTGCCTTAAGACGTTTGTTGGTCGTCGACCCCTGCGACGATTGTCACCGATTGTTGCCGGGTTTACGTGCCGTGGGCTGGGACGTCGACAGTTGCAGCCTGGAAAATGCCGCCGACCGAAGCTGCGACGTCGGCTTGTTGCGGTTGCAGCCTTTTCACCTGGAACGTCCCGAAGCCGTCAAGGAGCTGATCAGCCGCAGCGGCACCGAATGGATCGCCGTGCTGAATCAGGAAGTGTTGCGCTTGCAGAACGTCGGCGATTTCGTCTGCGAGTGGTTTTTCGATTTCCACACCTTGCCGTTCGACGTGTCACGGGTGCAAGTTACCCTCGGTCGGGCGTTCGGCATGGCGCGTCTGCGCGGTCAGGGCACGATTCACGTCGACCAGCCCGAACATGAGCTGCTGGGCGACAGCAAACCGATCCGCGAGCTGCGCAAACTGTTGAGCAAACTGGCGCCCACCGAGTCGCCAGTGCTGATTCGCGGCGAAAGCGGTACCGGTAAAGAACTCGTCGCCCGCACGCTGCACCGGCAGTCGCAACGCCACAGCAAACCCTTCGTGGCGATCAACTGCGGTGCGATTCCCGAGCACTTGATCCAGTCCGAACTGTTCGGCCATGAGAAAGGCGCTTTCACCGGCGCCCATCAGCGCAAGATCGGCCGAATCGAAGCAGCTAACGGCGGCACGTTGTTTCTCGATGAAATCGGTGATCTGCCGCTGGAGCTGCAAGCCAATCTGCTGCGTTTCCTTCAGGAAAAACACATTGAACGGGTCGGTGGCAGTCAACCGATCCCGGTGGATGTGCGGGTATTGGCGGCGACCCACGTCGACCTCGAAGCCGCGATCGAGAAAAAACGTTTCCGCGAGGACTTGTACTACCGGCTCAATGTGCTGCAAGTCGTCACCGCACCGTTACGCGAGCGTCACGGCGACCTGTCGATGCTGGCCAACCATTTCTCCCACTTCTACAGTCACGAAACCGGCCGTCGTCCGCGCAGCTTCAGCGAAGACGCGCTGATCGCCATGGGCAAGCACGACTGGCCGGGCAATGTCCGTGAGCTGGCCAACCGCGTGCGTCGGGGTCTGGTGCTGGCCGAAGGGCGACAGATCGAGGCCCGAGACCTGGGACTGATCAGCCAGCAGTCGATCGCGGCACCGATGGGTACGCTTGAAGATTACAAGATCCGCGCTGAACGCCAGGCGCTGTGCGATGTATTGAACCGGCACAGCGACAATCTCAGCGTTGCCGCCAAAGTGCTGGGGGTTTCCCGGCCAACTTTCTACCGTTTGCTGCACAAGCATCAGATCCGCTAGGGCGCGGCGCTTCCTGAGCCCGGGAAGCTGAAAAGGCCCGCTGCGATGCAAATCGCAGCGGGCCTTTTCATGTGTGGTGATTAGAAGTAGTACGGGAATTTCAGGCTGAAGGAGAAGTCCGGGGCATCGTCCGTCATGCCGATGGACAGGTTGGGCACGATGGTCAGGTTGTCGGTGGCCGCGATGGTCATGCCGACGTTGAAGTAACCGGCGTTGGCGTCGCTGGACACCACCGATTCCCAATCGCCGCCATCCTGTTTCAGCTTGCTCTTGCGTTGCACCAGGTCCGAGACGGAGAACGACATACTCATCTTCTCGTTCAGTGCGAAGGCAACACCTGCGCCAATCTGGAAGCTGTCGCCGATGCGTACCTTGCCCGGGGTTTTCTGGTTGACGGTCGAACTGATGTCGTCGAACGATTCCTCGAAGTTATGGGTGTAGGACAGGCTGCCGAACAACACGGCCGGGTCAAACGTCTTGACCAGCGAGATGCCCGGGGTGATCGACCAGACGCCGTTGCCGGTAGGCAGGGTGTCAGGCACGAACAGGTTCGAGTTGGCATCGGTCTGGCGCAGCTTGATCCCGAACGGATCCTTGCCCGTTGGCGCCTTGACCCGCAAGGAAACCACGGCATCCGGGGTGTTGACCGATTCGTCCAGGAACTTGTAGGCGATGCCGAAGTTGACGTCGCCGATGGTCGGGTCGCGGCTTACGTCCTGTTCGGTGGTGACATTGGAGGCGCCTCCGTTGCCGCCGCCTGACTGATAGGTCGATTCACGGTAGACCACCGGCACGTTCAGGTCGAACTGCCAGCGATTGTCAAAGTTGTAGCGTCCGGTCAGGTCGAGAGTCCAGGTATCGGCCTTGATCCGGTCGAGGTTGATGTTGCCCAGAAAGATCGAGTCCAGGGCGAGGAAGCCGTTGAGGATCAGTTGGCGGGTGTCGTAGCGTGAATAGGTCACGCCGGTTTCAAAGCTGAACTTGCCGCCGCCAAAGAAGCCGCTGGCTTCGTCGTACAGGTTGGACACACTCTGTGCCGGTTGCGAATCATCGGCCAGCGACTGGCCATAAGATGCGCCACTTCCCCCGGCGGCGCCCCCCGACGCTGCTGCAGCCCCGGTGCCGGCGGCGACCCGGTTGCCTTTCATGTCCGAAGGCGATTTGGCCAGGCGTTTTGGGGGAGGGGACGCGGGCTGGTCTTCGACCTGGCGGACCCGTTGTTCGAGCACCGCCAGGGCTTTCTGTTGCACTTCGTATCGTTGCTTAAGCTCCAAAAGTTCCTGTTTCAGGGCTTCCACATCTGCGTCGGGTGCTGCTTGCAGCATCGCCGCAGGTAGAAGAGTACTCAAACATACAGCGGCACGCAGTGATACTGATCGATACATGAATAAGCCGTCCCTTTAAGCCCAATGATCGAGACTCAGCGTAGTTCAATATCCGATATTGCGTAGTGCCCTGAGTTGAGTCAGGTTGCAATCCAGTGCGCCGGCACTCATGCCGTTATTGTTAAGGACAACGTTGAGTTGAGTCAGGTTGTTGACTACGTTTGCGCTACCCAGCAAACGGGTGTTTTGCAGCAGTCCGCCCTGGGCGACCTGTTGCAAGGCTGTACCCTGATTGCCGGAGGCCTGAATGGCCATTTGAACACCGCCGCCTGTGGCCGACACCGCGACGCTGCCGGCGCCGTTGCTGCCGGTAATGGTCTGGCCGGCCATCAAGGCCTGGCCCTGGGCAGGCATCAGTGCAGGTGCCTGACTGGCTTCTTTGACGTTGATCGCAACGTTGTTGTAGGCGGAGTTGCCGTCGCCGGCGGCGCGCACACTCTGCGTCACGCCCTGGCTGGAGTTGAGTCCCGCACCACCCACGATCGAGCCCGTCCCCAGTTCCGGGGTACTGCCATTGCCGTGTTCCTTGATGGTCGAGACGTAGAATTCGGGTTTTACCGAAGCTGCCTGCAATTGCATCGTGGCCGAGGCCCCGATCAGATCTCCACTGGCGTTGCGCCAGGTACTGCTCATGACGACACCGAAGCTGATGATCCGGCCCGGCATGACGTAGCGACCGCGTAGCTCAGCGAGCTCCTGGTCCTTGATTTCAATGGGTTTGAATCCTGCATTGGCATAGCCTGATGCGCTCGCTGCCAGGCAGGCGGCGGCCAGCCAGTATGAGGTTTTCATCTGCTGCTCCCGGGACATCCAGCCCCACTCTTGTAATCGGCGATTAAAAGAAGTCGCTCTGTATGAACCCGAAGTCCATCAATTCAGCATCTTTGACCGGGTTGAAAGCATCCAGCTTGTTTTTGGCCGTCAACGGTACCGGAGGGCTGCGCAAGGCATTGGCCTTGTCATATCCGGGGCCGACGATGGCAAAGACGATGCCGTTCCAACCTTTGACAAAGTCATCATGGGAGTAGCGTTTGTGTCCCAGGACCGGGTCTGCGATGTAAACCCAATCCTTGTCCGCCCGCTGCATCACCACGAAATGCTTGTAGCCGCGAATTTCCATCAGTACCACCACCGGGATCGTGACAGCGTCGAGTTTTTCCCGGGGAATCTTGTAGCCTCTGGCGCGCATGCCGATGCTTTCTATGTAGCGCTTCATGTCCAGCATGGAGAAACCCTGAGTACGGACAAGGTCCTGGTCTGCATTGACCAGCATGCCTTTGATGATGTGCTCCTCATCGACGTCGAGC
The DNA here is from genome assembly GCF_002113215.1 of Pseudomonas sp. B15(2017). Taxonomy (NCBI): domain Bacteria; kingdom Pseudomonadati; phylum Pseudomonadota; class Gammaproteobacteria; order Pseudomonadales; family Pseudomonadaceae; genus Pseudomonas; species Pseudomonas sp. B15(2017). The sequence goes on along the minus strand of NZ_NEJZ01000008.1, from coordinate 203,969 downwards.
CAATAAGCCTGGCGCAATACCGTAGCCAGTGCGGCGGCGCCGCAGCTGAAGTCGGTTTTCTGTTCGACGATGTCGGCAAACTTGCGCTCACGAATGCTTTGCACGTTTTTGTAGACAAGCGTGCCGCCCGGCAGGGCAGCAACGGGCATCTGGGCAGCCTGGGTCAGGCCACAGAAGCAAAGCACAGCGAGGAGGGCAGTCTTACGCATGATCGATACGCCTTTGCGGACTGAGGAAAAGCCCCGTTTCCGGGGCTTTCGTTTCGATCGCGATTACATGCAGGCTTTGCAACCTGCGGCGATGGACAGCGAGTTGCTTTGTTGGTTGCCAACACCAGCGGCGTTGTTGTAACCAGCGTTACCCGAGAAGTTGTTACCAACATTGGAGATGGAAGCGTTGTTGGTCACAGGGTTTTTCCAGCCATCAGGGGTCATCACTTGTTGAGTGGTCACACCTGCCAGGCCAAAGACGCCCACTGCTTCGAATTTGGCTTTTTGATCTTTGTCGCCGCCATGGCCTCTGTCGTTATTGCCATATCCGCCATGACCGTGATCGTCGCCTTCGATATTTGCAGTGCCCTTCGCGTAGAACGCGCCAGCCCCGGCGAAAGTGCCGGTGAGGGTATCTTTTTTGTAGGTTTGAGTGCCGTTGTTGGCTACGGTCAGGCCAGTGGAGGTCTGGTTCGCAGCAGCAGCGGCGTTAGCTACACGACCACCCGATACAGCAATTGCCAGGTTGTTTTTCTGTTGGTTGAAGTTGCCGGCACTGTTGTTCACGCCAATGTTGCCGGAACCGCCGTTACCCACGTTATTGAGATTGGCGTTGTTTGTGGTGGAGTAGTTCGCAACGGCGTTGTTAGTGTTGACTTGAGTTGCGCTGGAGACCGACACCGCAGAGCCGAAGATGAAACTTTCGTCGGCAGTTGCCAGAGCGGCGGCATTGTCTTGCTGGTTGCCATCGCCGGCGGTGTTGTTCATGCCAACGTTGCCGTTGGTGCCATTGGCCGAGTTGTTGACGTTGGCATCATTTTTGGTGCCTTGGTTGCCGACCAGGTTGCCAGAGCTGCTTTGCGTGTCGAGCACTGCCGCCCCGGCGCCAGCGCCGATTTGCAGCAGTTGTTCCAGGGTTGGGCCTTTTGGTTCATGGTTGCCATGCCCGTTACCATGACCGTGATTATCATCACGACCGCCTGCCTGTGCTGCGATTGCCATCACTGCTGCGAGTGCGAAAACCAGTGGTTTGAGGGCCATTGTAGGTTTCATGGTGTTTCTCCGTCGTGCTTATTAGTTGGTTAAGTGTTGGTACTTTCTAATTGCACTGCTTCTTGTTTGGGTCAGTCTGCGACCCGGATGCTCAGGGTGTTAGCCATTCGGTTCCCCACCCCGGCACTCTGGTTCACCTGGATTACCCCCCGGCTGCCGGTGAAGGCCTGATCACTTGTCGTGACCTGGCGACTGCCGGGTGAGGTGCCAGTTGCTCCTGAGCTCGGTAACAACGCCACGTTCTGTTGGGAAAGGGCGCTATCGTCAATGCTTTGCGGGCCGGCACTGATGCTGACGCGCGTCACATTTGCCATCTGGTTGTTAGCCCCGGCCCCCTGGTTCACGCCCAGGATCCCGTTGCCGTTACTGAAAGAGGTGCCGCCAATGTTGGCGCTCGCGTTGATCGAGCGGTCGGCGGGGGTGTCGATTTTCTGTTTCACGCTGGTGGTCGCGTGGGATTCGGTGCCAATGGCGATCGCCTTGACGTTGGCCTGTTGCATTTGGTCGCCGGCGGCCTGGTTGACGTTGAAGTTGCCCCGGTACTGAACGCCGGAGTCTTGAATGTTCGCGTTGTTCACAGCACTGGGGTCGGCCATCACGCTGGAGCAGCCGAGCAGGGCGATAACGAGCAGGGAACGATTCATCTCATTGGCCTCCAGCCATGCGGGTCAACGGGGCAAGGCCGGTGCTCATGGCACGGTTGACGGTATTGGAGATCGAGCTGCCGGAACCGCCGCCATGCCCGGCACTCATGCCGGGCATCCCGTTGGGATTGGTCAGGGTGTTCATGCCAGGCAGATTCGAATTGGGGGTATTGATGTTGCCGCGGATCGACGATCCGCTGGCTACACTGGCAAATTCACCGTCGCTGAGTTCGGTGTTGCTCAGCGTTTGATTGATACGGGCCGATGGGTTGGCATTGACGGTGGTCGGGTAGGGATCTTTGCCGCCGCTGCGGCCGATCGGGACCGGCTGGACGTCACGGTTGAGCACGATCACGCCATTGCCGTCGGCCTGAACGTTGAAACTGAGAAAAGCGCTGGCGGCTGATCCGATCAGCAGAAGGCAGGTAAAGGCTTTTTTGATGTTCCCCACGGCGGCAATTCCTTCTTCAGTGGGCTGAGCCTGTTCAGCGTTGTGAAGGAGAGAGCGAAAGCTGTGCCGCTTTTGAAATGTCTTTTGATTTCAAAGGGTTGTGTGGATTGGACGCAGGGTTGATACACAATCTGTTTCATCGCTGAAACAAGTCACTGGCTTCGCAACCCCTTAAAGTCATTGCAATGCTCTGGAACAAGGGTTTGCGCGCAGGTGTTTCATCTGCGTAACAAGTCGCATGACAAAGTGATGAAGGGCGCTGAGACGGGCACTTTGCACCCGCAGGAGTGTTTCAGGAACGGACACTTTTGCCCCAAAACAGGGGGAAGCACCGGGGCATTCGCCCCGAAACGTGGGTCAGTCCGCGAGCAGTGAGCGCACCGCGTCGAAGGCTTGCTGCTGGCGTTCGGCCCAGTTGCCCTGAATGATCTGCAAAGGTTGATGATGGGTTTGCAGCCAGATCCGGGTCGCCTCATAGAACGCGAGCCGTTCATTCAAGTCGGGCTGGCAGCGCTGACCATCGTCCGTCCACTCGATCTGCTCGGGGGAGAGCAGCAAGTGCAGGTCGTAGTGACGCGCCAGCAACTCGGTTTGCAGCCAGGGCGGGCAGTCGCCGAACAGGGTCTGGCTCCACAGGATGTTGCTCAACAGATGCGTATCCAGAATCAGCAATCGCGGCTGCTGCGCCCGTGCCGCGTCTTCCCATTGCAACTGGCCGCGAGCAATTTCCGGGATGTCGGCGAGGCAGGTATCGCGAGGGTTCTGCTCGATGAACCAGCGCACATATTCGTCCACGCGCAAACCGCCGAACTGCTGTTGGATGCCGGCCGCCAGCCAGCTCTTGCCCGTGGACTCGGGGCCGGTCAGGACAATCACTTTCATCGTTGCAACGCCGGATCGGCACGCCATTCGCGCCAGCCTTGCACCGCAATTACGGTGAACAGGGCATACAGCGCCGCCGTGAGGTACAGCCCTTTATAGAGAAACAGCGCGACGAAGATCACATCCAGCACGAACCACAAAGCCCAGCATTGCAGACGCTTGTGGGCCATCCAGAATTGCGCGACCAGGCTGAAACCGGTCAGCGCCGCGTCGAGCCACGGTTGTGCCGCGTCCGTCCAGTGAGCCATGGCTGCGCCCAGCAGCAGACTGCCCGCCGCGCCAATGGCCAGCCCTTGCGCAATCGAGCGGGTGTCAAGCCGGCTGACCTCGCTTCCGTCGTGCATCGTCTCGGCCCGCGTCCATTGCCACCAGCCATAAAGTTGCAGCCCGGCATACACCACCTGCAGCAGCATGTCCGAATACAGCTTTACCTCGAAGAATACCCAGGTGTAGAGCAACACCATGACCAGCCCGATCGGCCAGCACCACGGATTCTGTTTGACCGTGAGCCACACGGCGATTACACCGAGAGCGGCGGCAAACAGTTCGAGCCCGGACATGCAGGATCCTTGGGGGGAATAAAAGAGGGAGCGGATTGTACCGAAAAACAGGTGGGAAACGAGTTCCCACCTGAAAGGGCGTCAGACGCGAAACTGACGCAGCAAGCCGTTCAACTGTTCGCTGAGCTCGCCCAGGCGAACGCTCGCCACACTCGACTGCTCTGCCGCCAGCGCGGTGCTGTGGGACAGCCCCGCGGCCTGGGTGACGTTCTGATTGATGTCTTCGACCACATGCGCCTGCTGCAGCGTTGCGCTGGCAATCGAGGCGTTCAGGCCATTGAGGTTGCGCAGGGCCTGGCCGATGGCATTCAGGCTGGCACTGGCCAGGCCGGCCTGCTCGATGGTCAGTTGCGAAGCCTTGCTGCTGTCGCCGATCACCTTCACCGCGGCTTCGGAATGATTTTGCAGGCGTTCGATCATCGTCTGGATTTCCGCCGTGGACTTCTGCGTGCGTTGCGCCAGCAAACGCACTTCGTCAGCCACCACTGCAAATCCGCGACCCTGTTCGCCGGCGCGTGCTGCTTCAATCGCGGCGTTGAGAGCGAGCAGGTTGGTCTGCTCGGCAATCGAGCGGATCACCTCCAGCACGCTGCCAATCTGCGTGCTCTCGGTCGCCAGCATGCGGATCACTTCGACGGCCTGATCGATGGTGCCGGACAGCTTGTCAATCTGCTGCAGGCTGCTGTCGATGTTGACCTGGCCTTGTTGGGCCTGGGCTTCTGCGTCACGCATTTCGCTGGCGGCGTGTTCGGCGTTCTTCGCCACGTCCTGCACGCCGTAGGTCACTTCGTTGACGGCGGTGGCCACCAGCTCCATCTGCTGCGACTGTTGCTGGCTGCGTTGCCGGGCCTGTGCCGCATCGTTGCCCAGCTCACTGGACGATTGGCCCAATGCGCTGGCGGATACCTGCAAGTCACCGATCACCCGGCGCAGCTTGGCGGTGAAAGCATTGAAGTGATGGGCCAGTTGAGTGACCTCGTCCTGACCCCGGGTGTCGAGGCTGCGAGTCAGATCGCTTTCGCCGCTGGCAATGTTGGCCATGGCGTTCACGGTTTCCTGTAACGGACGGACGATGCTGCGGGCAATCAGAATCACCAGAAGTGCCATGATCGCCGCAATGACCAGTCCGACTACTGACGCCTTGAGCACCTGGCCCTGGAACTCGGCCTGCACGTCGTCGACGTACACGCCCGAACCGATCACCCAACCCCACGGCTCGAACAGTTTCACGTAAGAGGTTTTGGCCACCGGTTCACTGGCACCCGGCTTGGGCCAACGATAGTCGACCATGCCGGCGCCTTTGGCCTTGGCGATGGCGACCATTTCGTTGAACACCGCAAAGCCGTCCGGGTCGCGGATCGCCGAGAGGTTCTGGCCTTCAAGCTTGGGATTGGTCGGGTGCATGACCATCACGGGCGTAAGGTCATTGATCCAGAAGTAATCGTTCTGGTCATAGCGCAGGCCACGAATGGCAGTCAGCGCCTGTTTCTGCGCCACATCGCGCGTCAGGGTGCCTGCCGCTTCGAGGCCCTGGTAGTACGTCAGCAAACCGCTGGCGGTCTGCACCACATGTTGGGTTTTCTGGGCCTTGGCGTGATACAGGTCATCATGGATCTGCTTGAGCATCAAAACGCCCAACGTCAGCAGCATGACGACTGCCACGATCAAGATGAGCCACAAGCGTCGGCTGATCGACACACTGCGCAAGCTGTTCATAACGCTGTCACTCCGGATTCTTTTTCTTGTAATAACCCACCGCCAGCATCCAACCACGTTTCGGTGACCGGGCATACGCGACCCAAGTCGTATAACGCGGCAGCGCTATTACGGCTTGTCTGTTAGGATTTCGGCGCCGCGCGTAAAAACCTGAATCCAAATTGATTTTTCACGGAATTTTGACTGTTTCGTGTGGATCCTGTGCGTGCGGAATCGGTACAGCTTTGACCAGCTACGCTGAACGCAGTGAACGTAAAAAATACTATCGGGGCATGCCGTCTGGCATCGCTCTTTGGGGGATTGATGGATCTTTGGACGGCCTTGCAGGCATTGATACTTGGAGTTGTAGAGGGGCTGACGGAGTTTTTGCCCATATCCAGTACCGGACACCAGATCATTGTTGCCGACTTGCTCGATTTCGGAGGCGAGCGGGCCATGGCGTTCAACATCATCATCCAGCTCGGCGCGATTCTCGCGGTGGTCTGGGAATTCCGGCGCAAGATCCTCGACGTGGTCATCGGTTTGCCGACTCAGCCAAGTGCTCGGCGCTTCACCGCCAATCTGCTGATTGCCTTCCTGCCCGCAGTGGTGCTGGGCGTGATCTTCGCCGACCTTATTCACCATTACCTGTTCAACCCGATCACCGTGGCTGCCGCGCTGGTGGTGGGCGGGATCGTGATGTTGTGGGCCGAGCAGCGTCAGCATGAAGTGCACGCCGAAACGGTCGACGAGATTCGCTGGACGGATGCACTCAAGATTGGCTTCGCCCAGTGTCTGGCGATGATCCCCGGTACTTCGCGTTCCGGCTCGACCATCATCGGCGGCCTGTTGTTCGGCCTGTCGCGCAAGGCGGCCACCGAGTTCTCGTTCTTCCTGGCGATGCCGACCATGGTCGGTGCGGCGGTGTATTCGGGCTACAAGTACCGCGACCTGTTCGTACCGGCAGACTTCCCGGTGTTTGCCATCGGTTTCGTCACGGCGTTCATCTTCGCCATGATCGCGGTGCGCGGCCTGCTCAAGTTCATCGGCAGCCACAGTTACGCGGCCTTCGCCTGGTATCGGATCGCCTTCGGTCTGGTGATTCTGGCGACCTGGCAATTTGGATGGATCGACTGGTCGGCCGCCCAGCCATGAGTGATTCCCGCGCACGCCGCCCGGATCGCGGGTCTTCCGGTGGCAATATCCAGCATTTGAAACTGAAACTGTTGGTGCTGCTGATCGTCTGCGCGTTGCCGCTGTCCGGCTCGCTGTCGATGTGGCTGCGCGGGATTTCCCTGGTACCGCTGACGGCTTACGGGCTGGTCAGCGTGCTGGCTTTTTTCCTGTACTGGGCGGACAAGCGCAAGGCCCGCGCCGACGCCTGGCGTACGCCGGAAAACATCCTCCATGCGGTGGAACTGGCCGGCGGTTGGCCGGGTGCGCTGATCGCTCAACAGGTCTTCCGGCACAAGACGCGCAAGGTGTCGTTTCAGATCCTGTTCTGGATGATCGTGGCGTTGCATCAGGTGTTCTGGATCGACCAGTTGTTCCTGGGTTCGAACCTGCTGGCACTGTTTTAGAGCAACAGCCCGACCTGAGCGCGCTTGGGCAGCTTGCTCACTACCAGTTGATGGGAGCGCTGCAACAGCCCTCGCAGTTCCTCGGCGCCCAGCGGGTAGGGCGGGTGCATGATGATCCATTGCGCCCGGGCCAGATACGGCGCCGGATGAATCCCCGGCCGGCCGCAATGACCGAGAAACAGATCCTTGTCGACCTTGAATGCCAGCGAATCACCGCGCAGGCCCTGCAGGGCAAACATCTTGTTGCCGGCAATCGAAAACACCCGCACGCCACCCCATTTGTAGTCTTCCCGCGCGCCGGGCAAGGCCAGACAAAATTCTGCGACGTCCGTTTCGCTCATCTTTCCTTGTTTCATAACAGCCGTTCTCCACAGGCATTGAACGATTCGACCAGATGATCAATCCACGCGCGCACCGCCGGCATCACCCCGCGCCGATGCGGATACACCGCTTGCAGCCAGCCGCCGGGCAATGACCAGTCCGGCAGCAATTGCACCAGCGTGCCGTTATCCAGCTCCGCTTCGCAATACATCATCGGCAATAGAGTGAAACCCTGTCCGGCCAGCACGCACGCCTTGCGCACGATGAAATCGTCGATGCCCAGCCGGGCTTCCAGTGCCAGGTCGCAACTCTTGCCGTGCTGATCGAGCAGGCGCACATGCACCATGCGATCCGCCTCCAGGGCGCCCAGCACCGGCAGGCTCTTCAGGTCTTGCGGATGATTGATTTCCACTCCCCGTATAAAGGAAGGGCTCGCCACCACCACCATTTGTGCCTGACGCAGTCGGCGGGTCACCAGCATCGGTTCTTCATCGCCGTGTTCGCGCACACGCAGGGCCACGTCAATGCCTTCGGTGATGAGGTCGACCCGGCGATTGAGCAGGGTCACTTCCAGTTGCACCTGGGGATATTTGCCAAGGAAATTGCTGATCACCACCGGCAGCATTTCATGGGCCAGCCCGGTCGGACTCGAAACCCGCAGGCGACCGCGAGGCTCGCTGGACATGCTGGCCACTGTTTCATCGGCCATTTTCGCTTCCAGCAGCATCGCCTGACAGTGACGCAGATATCGCTCGCCGACCGCCGTCAGCTTCAGTTGGCGAGTGGTGCGTTGCAGCAGACGCGCGCCGAGGCGCTCTTCCAGCTCGGCGATGCGCCGCGAGAGGCGTGACTTGGGGATGCCGAGCAAGCGGCCAGCGGCGGCGAATCCGCCGGCCTCCACCACTTTGGCGAAATAGTAGAGATCGTTGAGGTCTTGCATGGGGGGAAATCCGACTGTTCTATCAGTGGGACAAACTATCGCATTGTTGTCGTCTAATCAGCTATTGGTTTCATCGGTAGGATTGCCACCATTCCGTCGCCACCGGCGATTCATTCCAGGAGATTCCACATGAAACTGCTGCACATCGATTCGAGCATTCTGGGCGACAACTCCGCTTCCCGTCAGCTGAGCAGCCAAGTGACTCACGCCTGGCAAGCCGCCGAGCCAAGCGCTGTCGTGACCTATCGCGACCTGGCCGCCGACGCTATCAGCCACTTCTCGTCGACCACCCTGGTTGCTGCCGGCACCACCGCTGAACTGCGCAACGCCGCACAACAGCACGAAGCCGAACTGAGCGCCACCACCCTGGCCGAGTTCATCGCCGCCGACGCCATCGTCGTGGCTGCACCGATGTACAACTTCACCGTGCCGACCCAACTCAAAGCCTGGATCGACCGCATCGCCGTTGCCGGCCAGACTTTCCGTTACACCGAAGCCGGCCCTGAAGGTCTGTGCGGCGGCAAGAAAGTGGTGATCGTGTCCACCGCTGGCGGTATCCACGCTGGTCAGGCTTCGGGCGTGGCGCACGAAGACTACCTGAAACTGGTATTCGGCTTCCTCGGCATCACCGACATCGAAGTCGTGCGTGCCGAAGGCCTGGCCTACGGCGAAGAAGTGCGTAACAACGCGATGACTGCCGCTCAAGCGAAGATCAGCGAGCAACTGTTCGCCGCCGCGTAAGGCTTGCGTAAAGAACAGCTCCTGTTCAGGCAAACCCTCAAAAACTCTGTATTCTGGTTTCGCAAGGGCCAGATACGGAGTTTTTTGTTTCTGACTGTTACATAATCTGGCCCGGGTTATGCAGTCCGATGATCAACGTCTGAGTGCAACGCCGCGCCGGATCACCGAACCTCGGAATCTCGGGCGTCGAACTCCACGGATCTTTCGATTGAGTAACAACAGGGTGGGGCATCCCATGATGCGTCTTTGTGCAGCGTTACTGATTTGCCTGCTCGGCAGCCTGAATTCAGTGCACGCTGCGCCCGGGCAGCACCCGCGCTGGAGCGTCGGGTATCACGAGATGACGTTCCTCGATCCGCTCGACCTGCAACCGATGCGCGCCATCGCGTTCTATCCCTCCAGCGACCGCGAACATCTTAGTCTGCTTGAAGGCTATTCGGTCGAGGCCGGCGAAGACACCAAAGTCGCCATCGGCCGTTTCCCGATGCTGATGTTGTCTCATGGCAACACCGGCACGCCGCTGGCGCTGCACGACCTGGCCACGTCACTGGCCCGCAAGGGTTTTGTGGTGGTGGCGGTGATTCACCCCGGCGACAACTCCAAGGATCACAGCCGCCTCGGCACACTGAGCAACCTTTATGGTCGGCCGATCCAGATTTCCGAAGCCATTACCGCCACGCTGGGCGATCGCACGCTCGCGCCGTATGTCAACGCCGAACAGGTTGGCGTGATCGGCTATTCGGCGGGCGGCGAAACAGCGTTGATTCTGTCCGGTGCACAGCCTGATCTGGATCGTCTGCGCCGTTACTGCCAGGAGCGCCCGGACGACCGCGACGCCTGCAATACTCAAGGTGAGTTGATTGTCGACCGCGACGATCTGCAACCGGTGGCCGATCCGCGCGTTCATGCATTGCTGCTGATGGCGCCGCTGAGTCTCAAGTTTGGTCGTCACACTCTGGCCGATGTGCATGTGCCAGTGCTGCTGTACAGCGGGGACGGTGACAAACTGGTGGCTTTCGACAAAAACGCCGCGGCCCTGGCGCGCAAGCTGCCGACTGCGCCGGATTTCAAACTGTTGGCCGGGGCGGGGCACTTCGTGTTCATGGCGCCGTGCACCGAAGAGCAGATCCTCGCCATGCCGGCGTTGTGCACCGATGCCGATGGTGTGGACCGCGAAGACATCCACCGCAACCTGATTTCCGAGGCCGGGCGGTTCTTCTCCCATGCCTTGGGCAGGCCGACCCGCGCGGGAATGCAGACGGCGGATCAGTGAGCGCTCACGCCATGGCCCGGCGCTTGAGCAGCAAGGTCAATCCCAGTCCGGTCACGGACAGCACGGCCGCACTGAAGAAAATCCACGAATAGCCCAGATTCAGCGCCACCGCGCCCATCAACGGCCCGGCAATCGCCAGCGCCAGATCGAAAAACACGGCATAAGCACTCAGCCCTGCGCCGCGACTGGAGTTGGGCACTTGCTTGATTGCTTCGACGCCCAGCGCCGGGTACACCAGCGACAGGCCGAAACCGGCCAGACCGGCACCGATCAAGGCATACGCAGTCGAAGGCGCCAGCCACAGCATGACCAGGCCGACGGTTTCGATGGTCATGCAGGCAATCGCCGAGGTGAATCCGCCGAAACGCCCGATGGCTGAAATGAACAGCAGGCGCGACAGAATGAAACACACACCGAACACAGTCAGGCAGTACGCCGCGCCGGTCCAGCCGCGATTGAGGTAATACAGAGTAATGAAGGTGGTCAGCGTGCCGTACCCGATCGACGCCAGGCTCAGACTGGCACCGAACGGCGCAATCCGCCCGAATACCGCCCAGAACGGCAGTCTTTCACCGCGCACCACCGGCACCGACGGCTTGTTGCGGATCAACAGCAAGGCGCCGGCCGCGAGCAATGACAAAGCGATGCCGAGGCTCTCGAAACCATAGTCGGCGACCATCACTACGCCCAGCGGCGCGCCGATGGCAATCGCACCGTAAGACGCGATGCCGTTCCACGAAATGGAGCGCGCGGTGTGTTCGGCACCGACCTGGCCCATACACCAACTGATGGTGCCAACGCCGATCAGGCCCTGGGCGATCCCCAGCAGCAGACGACCGACGATCAGGATCGACAGGCTCAACAGCGGCAAGCTCTGCAATAGCGTCGAAACCAGCGTCAGCACACCGCTGAGCACAATCCCCGACAAGCCATACACAATCGCCCGCTTGGTGCCGAGGGTGTCCGACATGCGCCCGGCCATCGGCCGGCTGAGCAGGGTGGCCAGGTATTGCGAACCGATTACCAGCCCCGCGATCACGGCACTGAATCCAAGCTGTTCGTGGACATAACCGGGCAGCACCGCAATCGGCAAACCGATGCAGAGGAAGGCGATAAAGGTATAGAAAACGATAGAGACGATCTGCAGGGTGATCGCCATGGAGCTTTGCGGAGGCTTTTGCTGCGCAGACATGAGGGCTCGTTCGCGGGCGGCGGTGGGAGAGTCCGCATCATGGCTTGGCGCTGAAATAAAAGAAAGCAGGCTAACGATCGTTTCCACGCACCACGCCCTAACGTCCTCACGTTGATCGTTCCCACGCTCCGCGTGGGAATGTAGTCGGGACGCTCCGCGTCCCTTCCACAGCTGGAGCGCGGAGCGTCCCTTGAGGCATTCCCACGCAGAGCATGGGAACGATCAGGAATGAGCAAAAAAAAGCCCTGTCACAAGGACAGGGCTTTCTGTTTACCGCTCGATTCGACTCAGAACACCACGCCTTGGCTGCGCAGGTAATCGTCGTAGGTGCCGCTGAAGTCGGTCACGCCGTTCGGGCTCAGCTCGATGATGCGCGTGGCCAGGGACGATACGAACTCACGGTCATGGCTGACGAAGATCAGCGTGCCCGGGTAGTTTTCCAGCGCCAGGTTCAGCGCCTCGATCGATTCCATGTCCAGGTGGTTGGTCGGTTCGTCCATCACCAGAACGTTCGGCTTTTGCAGGATCAGCTTGCCGAACAGCATGCGACCTTGCTCACCACCGGAGATCACCTTCACCGACTTGAGGATCTCGTCGTTGGAGAACAGCATGCGGCCCAAGGTGCCACGGATCATTTGTTCGCCCTGAGTCCACTGACCCATCCAGTCGAACAGGCTCACATCGTCTTCGAAGTCGTGGGCGTGGTCCTGAGCGTAGTAACCCAGTTCCGCGCTTTCGGTCCACTTCACGGAACCAGTGTCCGGGGTCAGTTCGCCCATCAGGGTGCGCAGCAGGGTGGTCTTGCCGATCCCGTTCGGGCCGATGATCGCCACGCGCTCGCCGGCTTCAACGGTAAAGCTGAAGTTCTTGAACAGGGTCTTGCCGTCGAAGCCCTTGGACATCTGCTCGATGGTCACGGCCTGACGGTGCAGCTTTTTGGTCTGTTCGAAGCGGATGAACGGACTCACGCGGCTCGATGGCTTGACCTCGGCCAGCTGGATCTTGTCGATCTGCTTGGCACGGGAAGTGGCCTGTTTGGCTTTCGAGGCGTTGGCCGAGAAGCGGCTGACGAACGTTTGCAGTTCGGCGATCTGGGCTTTCTTCTTGGCGTTGTCCGACAGCAGTTGCTCGCGGGACTGGGTCGCCGCCGTCATGTACTCGTCGTAGTTGCCCGGGAACAGGCGCAGCTCGCCGTAGTCCAGGTCGGCCATGTGGGTGCAGACGCTGTTCAGGAAGTGACGGTCGTGGGAAATGATGATCATGGTGCTGTTACGCGCCGTCAAAATCGTTTCCAGCCAGCGGATGGTGTTGATGTCCAGGTGGTTGGTCGGTTCGTCGAGCAGCAGCACTTCCGGATCGGAGAACAGCGCCTGGGCCAACAGAACGCGGAGTTTCCAGCCTGGCGCCACTTCGGTCATCGGGCCGAAATGCTGTTCCAGCGGAATGCCCAGACCCAGCAGCAGTTCACCGGCACGGGATTCGGCGGTGTAGCCGTCCATCTCGGCGAACTCGGTTTCCAGCTCGGCCACGGCCATGCCGTCTTCTTCGCTCATTTCCGGCAGCGAGTAGATGCGGTCGCGCTCGGCCTTGACCTTCCACAGCTCTTCGTGACCCATGATCACGGTGTCGATCACAGTAAATTCTTCGTAGGCGAACTGATCCTGACGCAGCTTACCCAGGCGCACGTTCGGCTCGAGCATTACCTGGCCGGCAGACGGCTCAAGATCGCCACCGAGGATTTTCATGAAGGTCGACTTGCCGCAACCGTTGGCGCCGATCAGGCCATAACGGTTGCCGTTGTTGAATTTGACCGAAACGTTTTCAAACAGCGGCTTGGCGCCGAACTGCATGGTGATGTTAGCTGTAGAAATCAAAGGTTTTTCCTGCGAAGCATTCTGAAAAGCGAGGTGCGGCCGGAGCGCTTGGCCCGAGTCGAAGTGCGCTGAGGCGGGGCAATTCCCGTCATCAACCAAGGGGGGCGCGTAAAGTTTGGCGGCGATTGTACTGGTCTGGCTCTTTAAACGATAGGGCAGTGACACCCGGAGTGCCGATTGGTGCAATCGCGGGACAGTTTTTCACAGATGAAGGTTCACTATTGGTTACAAACTGTGGCTAAAATGCCATCCATTCACCCGGCGCCCTTCCAGCGCGCGGGCTCAGGGATGTGCCACCGGGGCGCTGTTTTGTATTCAGACACTGCGAAAGGCCTGTTGCCAACGCCTGAAAGGCGCGCAGTTTGTTCACTTCTGACGTGTGACGATTTCCGTGAAACTCATCATTGCCGCTGTATATGTCATTTCCATTGCATACGTTCACCTGCGGGGGCGCGTGCGCCACAAACTAGGTCGTCAACTGAGCGATCACTCTTCGTTCCTGGCACCGATCAACTGCTTTCTTTATCTGTTCTCGAAAAAGCCCAATACCCCGTATCTGGACCCGAAAGACTTCCCCGACCTGACTCCATTGCAGACGCACTGGGAAGAGATCCGCGAGGAAGGCCGCAATCTGCTGCGTGCAGGCGAGATCAAGCGCTCGAACCAGTACGACGATGTTGGTTTCAACTCGTTCTTCAAGACCGGCTGGAAGCGTTTCTACCTGAAGTGGTACGGCGACAGCCACCCGTCGGCGCTGCAACTGTGCCCGCGCACCACTGAGCTGGTGCAGAGCATCGGCTCGATCAAGGCCGCGATGTTCGCCGAATTGCCGCCGGGCTCGAAACTGGTGCGTCACCGCGACCCGTACGCCGGTTCCTACCGTTATCACCTGGGGCTGGAAACGCCGAACGATGCCGGTTGCTACATCAACGTCGATGGCGAGAACTATCACTGGCGTGATGGCGAAGCGGTGATGTTCGACGAGACCTTCATTCATTACGCGGAAAACACCACTGACCAGAACCGCATCATCCTGTTCTGTGACGTTGAGCGTCCGATGAAGTACCGCTGGGCAGCGGCATTCAACGGCTGGTTCAGCCGCAACGTGATGTCGGCAGCCGGCGCACCGAACGATGCCGGTGACCGCACCGGTGGCATCAACCGCTTGTTTACCAAAATCTACAAGATTCGCCTGCGTGGCAAAGAGCTGAAAAAGCGCAATCGCAAGCTTTACTACATGGAAAAGTGGGCGATCTTCGGCGGTCTGCTGGCGATCTTCATTCTGATCTGACGAATCGGGCGACTGTTGAAAGACAGTCGCCCGATTTGATTTTCACGACGCTTTTTTGGTCTTCTTCGCCGTTGTTGACTTGCTGGCGGTCTTCTTCGCCGGTTTGGCCGGAGCCTTCCCGCCGAGACTGCGCTTGAGCAGTTCGGTCAGGTCGATAACATCGGCCGATTTGCGCTCTTCTTCGCCCTCAACGGTCTCAACGTCTTCGATCTTGCCCTCATGGGCCTTCTTGTCCACCAGCGCCATGATCTTGTTTTCGAACTCGTCCTTGTAGTCCTCGGGCGTCCAGTCCGCGGTCATGTCTTCAACCAGCCGTTTGGCCATTTCCAGCTCGCCCTTCGCCAACTGCGGCTTGGTCACTTCACTGCCCAGCGCCAGTTCATCGAGGCTGCGCACTTCCTGAGGCCAGCGCAGCTTTACCAGCACCAGCGCCGACTCCAGCGGCATCAACGCCGCCAGATACTGGCGCGTGTGTAAAACCACGCGGGCGAGGGCGACCTTCCGGGTTTTGCTCAAGGTTTCACGCAGCAATGCGTAGACCTTGCCACCGCGTTTGTCGGGGGCCAGGTAATAGGGCGTGTCGATGTTCTGCAAAGGGATCTGTTCACTGTCGACGAAAGCGAAAATGTCGATGGTCTGGGTCGACACCGGGTGCGCCGAACGGATTTCTTCCTCGCTGAGCACCACATAGCGGCCTTTTTCGAATTGCACGCCTTTGACGATGTGCTCTTTGGTGACCTCCTTGCCGGTGACCTTGTTGACCCGTTTATAGCCGACCGGGTCCATGCTGCGGCTGTCGAGCCAGTCGAAGTCAACGCCGTGTGACGAGGTCGCCGAAACCAGAGCCACAGGGATATGCACCAGACCGAAACTGATTGCGCCTTTCCAGATTGCCCGAGCCATGGTGCTGTTCTCCAAGTGATGTTCGGGTGACCCGTGGCCCGGCGCAAAAGTTTCCGTTGTTTGCGGAGGCGGCGGTAAACGGCAGGTCAAGCCGTGTTACATCTTGTTTAGCGGTAACGGGTTAACAAATCCGAACCCACGGCGTAGCGTGGACTCGAAGGCTCTAAGCCACGTGCATCAAAACACGCACATCCAGAGAGGCCGCTCATGAACCGTTTCCTGCTAGGCATTGCGTTGCTGGCCCTCAGTGGCGGGCTGGTTCACGCCGAGGGCGCAACCACGTATTCATCGCTGTTGCTGGCACAAAGTCCGACCGGCAACAGCAACAACCCCTACAACAGCCCGATCCGCCGGGCGAATCCCAACAGCATGCAGGGCACCCAGCCCAGCGCTCCGCCGCTTCGCGGGCCGAACACGGTGCCAGTGCCCCGGCCACCGACCCTGGAAAACCGCGGTATCGGCAACGGTCAGCCGCCGCGCTCCGTTCCGAGCAAGCCCCCCACCTTCATTCCCAATCCTCCGGCCCGTGACAGCGGGAGCAACCGTTGAATGGCAGAGCCACTTCTGTCAGCCCTTCAAACGAACAAAAGGAATCGTGCATGTTGCGTAAAACCCTTCTGGCCGGTCTATGTGCCAGCGCACTGATCTCAGCCCCGGCGTTCGCCGCCGCTCCCAAAGAGCTGCAAAGCGAGCAGGGCACCCTTGAAGTCACGACGATTACCCAAGGGCTCAAGCATCCATGGGCCTTGGCTTTCCTGCCGGATCGTCAGGGCATGCTGGTGACCGAACGCCCCGGTAACCTGCGGGTGGTGGATGCCGGCGGCAAGCTGTCTGCGCCGATCACCGGTGTACCGGACGTCTGGGCCAAGGGGCAGGGCGGATTGCTCGATGTGGTGCTGTCACCGGATTTCAAACAGGATCGCCTCGTTTACCTGTCCTACGCCGAGGGCGGCGGTGCGGGTGACAAGGCCGGAACGGCGGTGGGGCGCGGGCGCCTTTCGGATGACCTGAAAAGCCTGAAGGACTTCAACGTGATCTTCCGCCAGGAGCCGAAGCTGTCGGTCGGCAACCACTTCGGCTCGCGGCTGGTGTTTGACCGGGATGGTTACCTGTTCATCACCCTGGGCGAAAACAATGACCGCCCGACCGCGCAGGATCTGGACAAGCTGCAAGGCAAGGTCGTGCGGATCTACCCCGACGGCAAAGTACCCGATGACAATCCCTTTGTCGGCCAGTCCGGCGTGCGCCCGGAGATCTGGTCCTACGGCCACCGCAATCCCCAGGGCGCCGCGCTCAACCCGTGGACCGGCACCGTTTGGGAAAACGAGCACGGTCCGCGCGGCGGCGATGAGGTGAACATCATCGAGCGCGGCAAGAACTACGGCTGGCCGCTGGCGACTCACGGCATCAACTACTCCATGCAACCGATTCCGGAAGCCAAGGGCAAGACCGCCGAAGGCACGGTAGGGCCGCACCATGTCTGGGAAAAGTCCCCGGGCGTTACCGGGATGGCGTTCTACGATGCCGATCGCTTCAAGCCGTGGCAGCACAACGTTTTCATCGGTGCGCTGGTGACGCAGGAACTGATCCGCCTGCAGTTCGACGGCGACAGGGTGGTGCATGAAGAGCGCTTGCTGGGCGAACTGAAACAGCGGATCCGTGATGTGCGCCAAGGGCCGGATGGTTACCTCTATGTGCTGACCGATGAGTCCGACGGTTCGCTGTACAAAGTCGGACTCAAATGAATCCTTCATGCGGATGAGCGGGCATAGAGCACAACCGCCGCCCGCAATTTGCCACGACCGAAGCGGCACATCTTCTCGAACTCCCCATGGCTGACCGGCACGTGCTGGCAGTCCATGGGCTGACGGTGCTGGCTGTGATCGACATCCGGGTCGTGCAGGTAGACAAAGTCTTCATCGCAGTCGGTGACGATTACCCAGTGCGGCGACTTGGAACGAGTCAGGCGATAGCTGCTGATCAGCACCAGAGGCTGCCCACCGTCGGCCAGTAGCGCCGGCAGGTCCTGCGTTCCGCCAATGAGTTGAACGACATCGGAGTCGTTCAGCTGCGCCATGAACTCGTCGTGCACCAGGCGCATGACGTCTTTTTTATGCGCGTCCCGCACTCCGTCGAGAAACAGCGGGCCGGTCATGCTCAGTTGCAAACGCACTGTAAAACCCCGGCGCCAGGCCGCCAGTGCCAGGCCTTGCGGGCTGCAACCGCCGTGGCCGGCGGTCATGAACACCGTGGTTGCCTCGCGCCACAACTGCAATTCCTCGCGTCGCTCCAGCAAGCGATCGGCTTGCAACGCCCCCATGGCCATCAGCAGGCAGGCCGGGCCGCAGGTGAAATCGGTGGTTTGGCGGTAATAGGGGACCTTGATGTCGCGTGAATCGCGGTGCTGGAGAATGCGTTTCTCCAGCCGCAGCGCGTCGGCGTGATCCTCGTAGTAGTCATGGATCAGCGCGAAGCGCCGGTAGCCGTTGCGCTCATACAGGGCAATGGCGGCGGGATTGTCGGTGCGCACTTCCAGCCGCAGGTACGCGCAATCGTGCTCAAGCGCACAGGCCTCGATCCGTTGCAGCAGTTGTTTGCCCAGACCGCCGCCGCGCGCTTCGGGCGCAATCGCAATGGAATACAGCCGGGCCAGTGAAGTGCCGCGATGAAACAGCACCAGCGCATAACCGGCCAGTTGTCCCTCGCGTTCGGCCACCCACAATTGCCCGTGTGCCCGGGTGATCATCCATTGGAAACTGCGGCGCGTGAGCCGGTCTGTGGTGAAACAGTGCATCTCCAGCGTGAGCAATGCTGGCAAATCCTCAACGACTGCCAGGCGAAAAACAGCATTCATATGACCACCGTAAAAGTTGCGTAACGAAACGGGACTTTCGAAAAACTTCGTGCTTAATAGAAAAGGTCTTGTTCTCCAACGGATCAATTTCTATGTCAGCGGTACAGGGTCATTGGCGCGAAGTATCCATTCAAAGTTTGCCACCGGCAACTTATTTAAAACCGCAGATCAGAACTTCCAGCCAAGTGTTGATCATCGTCGAACGCAAGGAAGACTGGGCTTCGTATTTTCCCAGCGAGGACATCCTGACGGCCCAGGAATACCTCGAACAACCACCCGACAACGAGCAGGGAAAACGGGTGCAGGTGATCAATCTGTGCCGAAGTTACAAGTACCTGGGCCACGGCTACTACTGCTCGCTGCTGGCCGAGGCCCGGGGGCACAAGGTGATTCCTTCGGTGCGGACCATCAGCGAGCTGACCCGAAAATCTCTTTATGGTCTGGCCCTGGATGACCTGGATAAAACCCTGGAAAAAGCCCTCAGCCATCATCTCTATAGCGATACCGAAGGTTTTACCCTCACACTTTATTTCGGCAAAACGCATATCGAACCGTTGCAGGATCTCGCCCGGCAATTATTCGAAGTATTCCCGTGTCCGATTCTGTTAGTTGAATTTCGCCGAACTAACGGTTGGCACATCGAAGGTATAAAATCCGGTGCCTTGCATAAGTTGCGTGACGATCAGGAAGACCAGTTCGCCAATGCGCTGGACGGCTTCAGTCGCAAGATCTGGCGAGTTCCGCGTTCGCCGCAAGTGGCGCGTTATGACCTGGCGATCCTGCATGATCCGCAGGAGGCGTTACCGCCGTCCAACGCTCGGGCACTGGAAAACTTTGTGCGGGTCGGCAAGGGCATGGGCATCGATGTCGAACTGATCGAACGCAAGGACTACGCAAGGCTGGCCGAATACGACGGCTTGCTGATCCGCGAGACCACTAGCGTCGACAACCACACTTACCGCTTCGCCAAGAAGGCCGAAAGTGAGGGGCTGGTGGTGATGGATGATCCGACGTCGATCCTGCGCTGCACAAATAAGGTCTATCTCACGGATCTGCTCAACAGCCATCAACTGGGCATGCCGGCTACGGAAATCCTCTACAAGGAACGACCCGAAGATTTCGAGCGAGTCGGCGAGCGCCTCGGCTTTCCACTGGTATTGAAGATCCCGGATGGTTGCTTCTCCCGTGGCGTGATCAAGGTCGAGAGCCAGCAGGCCTTGCTGGACGCCACCGCCGAGCTGTTCGAACATTCGGTGTTGTTGCTGGCCCAGGAGTTTTTTTACACCGAGTACGACTGGCGCATCGGCGTGCTCAACCGCAAACCGATCTTTGCCTGCCAGTACTTCATGTCCAAGGGCCATTGGCAGATTTACAACCACAAGGCCAAGGGCCAGGACGTCAACGGCGAGTGCCGCACGTTGGCGATCCACGAAGCACCGCGCGCGGTGGTGGAACTGGCGGTGAAGACCGCCAACCTGATCGGCGACGGACTTTACGGCGTCGATTTGAAACAGGCGGGCGACAAGGTGGTGGTGATCGAGGTCAACGACAACCCGAACCTCGACGCCGGCATCGAAGACGCTTATTTGCAGGACGATCTGTATTCACTCGTGTTGGAAGAATTTGTGCGGCGCCTCGAACTCAAGCGCCGTGGCCAGGCCTGGTGACCGGCCGATGATCAACAGCTTTGCACTCAATCACGGCGCCTTGCAGCGGGTCGAGCGACTGGACGCCGAGGTGATGCTGTTCAGCGACCCGGACGCTGCCGAGCGCGATTTGCTCCACAGTCACTTCAAACTCGATGAACACGCGCTGGCCTCGGCGCTGGACCCGGACGAGGTGTCGCGGATTGAATTCCATCCCGATCATCTGTTCCTGATCTGGAAGCGCCCGGAGAACTATTCCGGCGGCGGCAGCCTGGCCTTCGAGGTGTCGTCGTGCGGATTGCTGTTTTCACCAGGTCAGTTGCTGTTGATCGCCACCGACGACACGCCGCTGCACGGTCTCGGCACGGGCCGACCACTCAATACGCCGCTGGATGTGTTGCTGGACCTGCTGTTCAACAACATCCATCACTACCTTGGGCACTTGAAGGTGATCAAACTGGTCGCCCGGGAGTTGCAGCAGAAATTCAACGCCTCGATGCAGAACCAGCATCTGGTGCAGATGTTCAACCTCAGCGAAAGCCTGATCTATTACATCAACGCCCTGCACAGCAATGGCGCGGTACTCACACGCCTGCGCAATCACGCGGAAAAACAGCATTTCGGCAGCGAAGCAATTGGCCTGATCGACGATCTGATCATCGAAAACAACCAGTGCTACAAGCAGGCGGAAATCTACTCGACGGTGTTCTCCGGGCTGATCGACGCTCGGGGCAACCTGATGAACAACAGCATGAACAACCTGCTGCGCAAACTCACGTTGATCAACGTGGTGTTCCTGCCGCTCAACCTGATTGCGAGCATTGGCGGCATGTCGGAATTCAGCATGATGACCGCCGGCACGCCATGGTGGGTGTCGTACCCGTTATTCCTGGCGGCGATGCTGTTGGGGGCGGGCGGGATGCTGTTCGGGCTCAGGCGGCTGGCGAAATGACCGGGGCCGGGCGTTTGCGATCCTGCAGGCCCCGAACAACCAGGTACAACAACGGCCCGACTGATACAAACACCGCCGTCAGCAACAGATACGGCACCACTGACCAGCCCGACTGCCCACGCTTGCGCGCGTCCTTGTACATCCAGACGCCGGCCAGTGTTGCCAGCAGATAGAGATCGATTACCACCTGCGCAGTGTCCGGCCGCGACATCAGGCTGATGCCGAAGTCGATCAGCGATTGCTCGGCTTGCAGCATCACGGAAACGGTGTAGCCGCTGAAGGCAATCAATGCAGTGAGGGGCAGGGCGATGGACATCATTAATCCTTCCTTGGTCAGATGAGTCGGAGTTTCCGGCAGAGCAGCTGTCAGCCGTTGGCAGTTGAAGCATTCAGGGCAGCAGTGGGCGCAGAAAACTGCGTTCGTAGCTGACGATGAACTTCTTTTCGACCAGATCGGCCACCAGTGCCGTGCTTTCCGGGTCGGTCAGTGCGATGTGGCGATAGCTTTCGTAATCCGCCAGCGACGGGAAACTGAACAGGCAATACGCGATATTGCTCGCGCCTTCCGAGGGCAGGAAGTAGCCGTGATGCGTTCCGCCCAGCCGTTCGACGATGCCGAGCCAAGTCTTGGCGTAGGCTTCGAATGCGTCCAGCTGGTAGGGGTCAATCACGTATCTGACGTGGCAGGTAATCAATGCCGCTGCTCCTTGGCGAGTTACTCGGGAATGGCGGTGCCGACTTTTTCCGAGGCCGACCAGATGCGATAACGCACTTCGACGTCCGACGGTGCGTAAACCACGATTGGCAGCTTGCTGTTGTAGCGCACGGTGAAGCCGTCACCGATGACCGGTACGAACGCACGCTTTTTCTGGGTGCCGGGTGGGCAGGCCATCAGGGTGCTCATCGGGCCGCTGACTTTTTCCAGGCGATAGAACGGATAGCCCCAGCCTTCGAGGTTTTTCTCTTCGAGGGTGCCGCCCAGGCGCTGGCGGTTGCAGTCGACTTCGAGGGTCTTGCCGGCGAGGATTTCGACTTTGAAGTTTTCTTCCTGGGCCTGTTGCGGCAGGTGGATGACTTGGCGCGTGAAGCCCGCTTCAGCCTTCGGATAAGGCGCGGTGTCTTCAAGCTTGGCGGCGTGGGTGAGGGTGGACAGGCTGGCGAGCATCAGGCCGGCGGTCGCGTAAACAGTGAAATTTCCCATTGAAGCCTCCTGGCGGGTGTACGTTGGTTGACGGGCATTCTCACTGTCACAGGGGATGAATGCAAACCGCCAGCCGCATGCAAATTGCAGTGCCTGCACGATCGGATCTTGCATTTTGCAACTGGCCAGTTGCCTGTCTTTTTGCCAAGTCATTGATTTGCAAGGAGGTGAATGCAACCTGATGAAAGGCACGTTTTATGCGTTGATTTGGTGCAGCGCACCGAGTTTGGGCGCCTACACTCCAATGGGCTTTCGCAGTACAGCCGCTTGTCACACCCAAGGATTCAGCGGGGATACACCCGTGGGAAACTGTGGCAACGGTCGACGTGAATACTTGATTGGCAGTCTCACAGTAAGGAGAGGTTTCGCCATGTTTCTGTCTGCCTTGGAACTCCGCAACATCATTGAAAGCAGCTTTCTACCGAAACGCTGTCAGTGCACGCTGTCCCCGGATCTGTCGATGACCGTCAAGGTGTATGGCGATCACAAGACCGATCAGGTTGAGCTGCTGGTGAGTGGCATTGATGCCAGTCATCTGAACAGCTGTCGCGAAATCAACGGCCTGATCGCCGGGTTGCGCTCGGATCTTGCGCAACAATCGGCAATCCATTCAGTGCCGCGATCCCGAGTCGTTTAACTGACTGTTTCACCCAGTTCGACCGTCACGCGCCGGGCCTGCAAGAAGCCAAGGCCCAGCGCGAACTCTACCAGCACCGCGAGCAGAATCCCGGGGCCGGCGTGGCCGTTGAGCCATTCAGCAAAACCCAGCACCGCCAGGCCAAAACAGCCGACGATAAAGCCGTTGCTCAGCGCATTACGCGCGATCGACACCGGGGCGTTGCGCACCAGATAAAACATCACCCCCAGCGCCGCAAACAGCACCGCCATGCGTCGTGCAACAAATCCTGCTGCCTCTGTGTACTCAATACTCCAGATCGCCAGCAACATCTGTGGCGCCAGCCCCCACGCCAAAGACAGCAGAAAACACAGGGAGAAAGTGAGGGTCGAGAGCGTGCGAAACGACAACTGCATGGCGAATCCTTGCGGCAGTGAGGAGGGCCCCGAGCATACCCTTCGAGACCCGTGTTCGCCTACCGCAAAGCCGCAAATCAGAGCTTTCTGTCAGTTTTGGAAGCTGCACGCGTCAGATAATTTCCGGTAACTGATTTGCTCGGGTTTGCCGGCGTTGTCGATGTACTTCATGTCGGCGGTGATGACCTTGCATTCCTGTGTCGGCGGCTCAGTCAGGGATACCACTTTGGCGACATGCAACGGCATGCCGTATTCATAGGGAACAGCCTTGGCGGTGTCATTGGCCTGGGCCAGCCCGGCAAACGCGGTGCAGGCGAGGGCAGTGGTGAGCAGGAACGGACGAATGTTCATGATGGACTCCGGTGCGACGGAAAATGAGTTCGGCATGTTGCAAGCCAAACCTGCCGCACTGGGCATCAGCCAGGGACTGAGGGCGTGCGGTTCAGTAGAGTTTTTGACCGCGGCGTTAAGCGATGGTTAACCGGGCTGAACGCCGGCTGTCCGGACGGGGATTGTTTCACGGGGGAGTCTCGGCGGATTCCTACAAGGGTGGATGCCTTGTCTGCTTTCGGGGGCTGGAGTGGGGCGGTTATGGTTTGGTGTCGCTGCAAAATCAGCGGCTTAGGTTTGGTCACCTAACGTAATCACCTGTGCATGTGTGCCATTATTCGCCCCGACGAACATTCGTGTCCGTGGAGTGCATTGCTGTGGCGGCTGTGTGCAGGGTCGCCTTCGGGCGAGCCGAGTCAGGTGGTTCTCGGTTGACCAAGCCTGTTCACAGTCCGCCTCCCCATCGTTTGGTCACGGTGCTGGCGGTTACTTTCAAGCTGCCTTGAGTAATTCCAATGCCAATCCTGAAACTAAGCTCCTCCCGCTATCTCCCGCTCAACAGCGGCGTCACCGACAGCGCACCGCTGGTCATCGACACCCAAGCCAACCCCCAAGACATCTTCGAAGCCGCCGTCCAGCGCGTACGCGCCGCCGCCGACCTGCTCGAAACCCTGCACTGCCTGTGCTTCAAACACGCCGATGTCCAGGACATTCCCCACATCACCCATGCGCTATACCTGCTGACGCAGGATGGCAGTGATTTGCTGCAAGTTGCGCAGCAGAAAATGTTGAGCTGGCAGGCTCCGGTTTGATGGTTTGAAAAGCGGCCTAGTATTCACGGGCAGAAGCATTATCTGCCCGTGATGCTGTTGGAGGCTTTCGATGAGCTAAAGGCGAGGCTCTTCATCCGGGACTGGATCATTTATGAAATCAAAGATATCCAAACTAGTCTGTCAGGGGGCAATTTGAGCCTAACCTTAGACTATCCTTACTTCGACTCTAAGCGCCTGACGATTGCGTCGATGGCTTACGCATCATTTGCTCCATGTAGTCTGGCGACATTCCTTTAGTCTTTTTCAAATCAGGAATATCGAACTCTCGAACCAGGAAATATTTTATTGTGCTCGGGGATTGCGTCATATTGTTTATCATGAATCTATCACTCAGATAGAGCTCCAGAAGATCTTCGATGTCGAAGCTGAGGCCCTTTGGTTGCGGGGCAAACCATTCATCCAATAATGCCTTTTCTGATTTCGAAGCAAGTCCGATGCGCAGACGTTTGGCTTCTCTATCAACTTCCTCAAGCCAACCAAGCTCAGCGCGAAGACTTTCTTTGCTCTCACGTGTCTGTTTTAGAGACGTATCACGCTTTTTGGCTTGAGCTTCGGTTTCGCTACCCATTCCCAACATGCGCTTGAAAGATCCATTTTCACCAAAAACCGGTCGCTCCAAACGCTCTTCTTCCTCGGAATAAGCACGGTGTTGCTCACTGTACAACTCCCACAGTCCGCGAAGTCTTTGAATATAAAGACGGCGATGGGCGAGAAAGGCATCGGCAGAAACTTTTTTATTGCCAGCCTTGGAAATGTATCGATTACTCGCCTCAATGGCGCTTGTGCCATTAATGTGGTCGTGTAACTCGAAGAAACTGGACACGTATCTATCTTTTTCCTGGAGCTTTGCCATCGAAGGGAAGGGAACTCCGGCACTGTAGGCTGCGCGGTACATATCGTGCAGAGCTGCCATGTGTAGTTCGCGACTGTGAGGGGTACTGTCTTTTTTTAGTCCTCCCCCTACATCAAAACTTGTTCCTGGAACCAAGCGCTCTTCCCAGCGCGGGGTGAGTGATCCAGTGCCAATCAGTCGAGCACGCCTGTTATCCCTGCATTCATGAGCAGCAACTAGATGAAGGGCTGATTTTACAGGGCCCGGCAGACACTCTCCGTCATCGACTTTATTGGAGATTGGCAGCAAAAAATCAAGAACGACAGATGCTTCCATGCTTCTATCGACCGCATCGAACAAACCCGCGAAGATAACTTCAAGTTTTGCGCCTTTGTAGGTAGTAGTACCAGGGTCGCACGCTTCGAATATCTTATGAGCAAAGGCTCGCGCCAGTGTTGCGCCATAATCGAATCCGAATATCGACACAGATATTTTCTTGATCGAAATCGGATTTGCCTTTTTCACATCTTCAACGAGTTTTTCGAATCGATTTGTTGCGGCTTCTAATCGAGTATCCACACCAGTTTTGAGTAAGCTAAAAACAACTTCGTCGTCACGGACCGGCGAGACACCTTCGACTGACGCTTTTGCTGCTGCTGTGGCAATCGTGGAAATAATATTCTTCGGTCTTATATTGTTCGTGAGGTTTTCCCACCAGTTTTTTCCCGTCAAAAGGTCCTTGCCAACATCGACAGCCGCTTCTGTAGCGTTATCCTTAGGCAGCTTTGAGACATCATCCTTGACTTTACTCACTGCGCCATTGAGGTCGGCGGAACTGGTAGTTGCGTTTGTTCCTAAAGTAGCGTCGAAAGATGTAGCGAGCCCGGATATGTAGAATTTATGATACTGGTTGGCTGGGTCGGAGGGCGCAGCCGTCTTTTCATGAGGATAGGCAAGAAAAAGCCGTCCAATATTCGTAACTCGGTCCTCTCTTAAGTCCTTCTCGAGATTTCGACTGACGCCGTCAAAAAAAAATCCTACGTGAAGAGTTGCTTCACAGGGCAATACCGAACTCTTCTTACCCACCGTGTCCGTGTTTGAACGCGCGCTGATAGCTTGTGCATCAGACAAGTTTTTTGGTGTGCTCATGGATGACTTCCTGGTCCGTCAGATGGAGGATTTGCTGAGTTTTCCGGAGCGTACCTCGTATCCAGGGTCGTGGCAGACCACAAAAGCTCAATCTTGTTTTCGGGGAGAAAATAGACGTGCAATGTATCGTCTCCGGCTTTACGTTTTGGCAGGGGCAACAGAGCCTCATGTCTCTCTATTTTCATGCCCTGGTCCTCCTGAGCTTTTGACATGCTCAGGATCCAAACTAATTTGGCATTTTCTCCGGATATGTCCCAGCAGCAGGTGACGCCTCCGTTTCCACCCCAGTTATCATTTACCCAGTAGCTACCGACAGGTCTGTCCATATAGTTATGAGACGTCAACGCCGCGCCGGGCATTCGGTTTTGGCTATAAATGAAAAATGCTAAAAAAGGGGCAGCAATAATAAGGATGCCGATAGCTAAGGCTCGGTTCTTCCATCTGCGTTGATTCAAATTATTCAGGCTTAACGACATTGAATATTTCCAGGGCTCTTTTTCACCAATCGGCTTTCTACGGAAAAATGTTGACTCATTCAGACAACTCCCTCATCACAACCCCAAGCGGCAACTTCTCCCCAACAGCCCGCTCTTTGGCTTTTCCCCACATCGGCCAATTCGCCGGGAACTCGGGATCCATCAATTGCAGGGTGGCAAACAGGCTGACGTCTTCCGGGTCAGACAAGCCTTCTGCGCGACCTGCGTCCAGCGCGTGCTTGACCTGCTTCAACCGGTCTCCATGGCAGCTACTGGTGAATACCTCCGGCGCGTCTTTTTCCAGTTCGGTGGTCAGGTTGTAGGGCAGGGGATCGATCTCCATGTCCTTCCATAACTTGGCGTCCAGGAAAATCGGCTGGTACTTGCCCGGCTGTTCCAGGTTAAGCCCTTTGAAGCATTGCCACTCATCCGCCGCTGGCACCCACCACTCCTGCAACGGGCCGAAAAGCCAGGCATGCCAGGACAGATCGTCGCGGGCGTGGAGCATCGGCAGTACTTCAGGGGCGTAGCTGCGGATCATCAGGACTTCGCCGGCTTCATTTTTTGCCAGCAAGGCGTCGCTCAGGTGCGCCGCGAATTTGTCGGCGGGGCAGTCGGTGCGGATCCAGCTGGCCATGGTGGTGCAGCCGGTGAAGTATTCGTGGGCGAGAAAGGCCTCGAATTCCATGTCGCTGACGTCCACGAGCCATGGGCCGTAGTTGCGCAATTCGGCGAACTCCGGTTGAAGCATCAAGGGGCGGCGTGACGGATCGGATTTGAGAAATTGCTGCCGAGCCGGCTCAGCGAGCAGGCCCGTTTCTACGATTGCGAATCGCGACTGTGCGTTTTTATTCGCCTCTGCCCAGGCTTTCGCTGCGTCGTCCTTCGTCATCAATTGGCTCCCGATTGCAGGGCCAGTTTTTCCCGCATGGCTTTCTTCAGACATTCAACGCAGATGCCTTTCGGCGCCTTCAACTTCGGCACGACGGCCAGCGATTCAGCCTCGATCTTTTGATTCAGCCGGGTTTGCATCAAGCGTCCGGCCTTGTCGAGGGCTGCCAGGCCAGGGATGAAAGGCACGAGGATCTGAACGCCAGAACCCACCCCCGGCGCACCACCAGTATTGGCCTTCACTTCCGCACCGCTGATGGTCACACCACCCGCATCAACCTTGACGAAACTGCCGCCAGCCTTGGCCGTCAGTTCCATACCACCCTCGATCACGACCTTGTCGCCGGCGTGGTAATGAATCTCCGTGCCCGCTTCAACGAACTGCGCGGTGCCGACCTTCACATGCTGGGTCACGCCCACGGTCAGGTGATCATTCGCCCGCATCTCACTGACACGATCCAGATGAGTGATGCGGTGCTCTTCAACCTTGAATTCACTTAAAACATTGGCTTCGACCGTGTCATGCCGTTCGTTGCCAACCCGAATCTTCTGGTCGTGCTCAATGTTCTCATCCCAGTCGCGCTGGGCATGGATGTAGATCTGTTCCGCGCCTTTTTTGTCTTCGATGCGGAATTCGTTGTAGCCCTTGCCACCCGGTGAGCTCAGGGTCTTGAAGGTGCTGCGGGTCTTGTTCGCCGGCAGGTCGTAGGGAACGACGTTTTCCTTGTGGTACAGGCAGCCGGTCACCAGTGGCTGGTCGGGGTCGCCTTCGAGGAAGGTCACCAGCACTTCCATGCCGATCCGTGGGATGGCGATGCCGCCGTAGGCAGCGCCGGCCCAGCCGCTGGCGACCCGCAGCCAGCAGGTGGTCTTGTCGTCGGCCTGACCTTCGCGGTCCCAGTGGAATTGCACTTTCACGCGGCCGTACTGGTCGCAGTGGATTTCTTCGCCGGCGGGGCCGGTGACAATGGCGGTCTGGCTGCCGAGGACTTTCGGTTTCGGGTGTTCGAGGGCAGGGCGGTAGTGGGCGTCCCACGGGGTGGCCACGAAGCTGTTGCGATAGCCCTGGTGGAAATCGCTCTTGTTGTCGGTGACGTCGCTGGTGACGTTTTCGCCCAGCACTTGCGGCTGCTTGCCTTCGTGGAATATTTCCAGCAGCAGCCACAAATCGTTCCACTCGGCGCGCGGGTGCTCGGCCAGGGTCAGGAAGTGGCCGGTGGTCAGGGTCGGCTCGTCACTTTTGCCTTCAGCCAGTTTGTAGTCACTGCGATGGCGTTCCAGGGCGCGGGTCGATAGGAACTTGCCGCGCTCACGCGTGGTGAAGCGGCCGGGGTAGTCGTAGTCCTCCAGGTCCGGGGCGAACGCGGACTTGACGGCACCTTCGGGCAGAATCTTCGGTTTTTCGAAATCGTAATCGCGGCGGCTGACGCGGCTGGTGCGGGTTTCCAGGCGCAGGTTGAAGCGCTTGATGACCGGTTTGTCGGCGGTCATGCCGGAGTCTTGCTGGTAGTTCACCGGTTTCAGTTTGCGGAACACGGTCTGGTCGTCGCCGAACACCAGTTTGTGGCCGCTGCTGCCGTGCTGGAAGTGGAAGTGAATGCCATCCTCTTCGCACAGGCGCTGGATGAAATGCAGGTCGGATTCGTCGTACTGCGCGCAGTAGTCGCGTTCCGGATACTCGGCACCGAGCTGGAAGCTGTAGGCGTCGGACAGGATCCCGCGATCTTCCAGCACCTGGGCAATGATCTTCGGCACCGTCATTTGCTGGAAGATCTGCTGGTCATGGTTGTGCCGCAGGTAGGCCAGTTGCGGCACCAGACTGATGCTGTAACGGGTCAGGGTCTTGCCGGAATCACCTTGCTCGATGCGGTACACCAGACCATGAATCTTGCCCTCGCCAGTGGCGCCGAAGGTCAGGCAGCCAGGCTTGTGCAGGAGTTCTTCGAGTTTGAGGTCGGGGCGGGCGCTGACCAGTTCGAGGTCGAAACGGAACGGTTCGTTGAGGGCTTCGCGACCGGTAAAGCTGAGGACTTGCAGGTCGGCGGAGGCGCCTTCGAGCGTGAGGGTAATGTGGGTAGCATTGGCGTCCAGCATGCCTTTATTTCCGTCCTTTGGATTAGCGTGGGCGGATGGTGCAGGATTAAACCGCCTCGTTCAAGGCGCAAATGCCGTAGAAGCACAGGCCTGAAGTCATAGGGAAAACCCTTAGGTCGGCTGTTTCGCCCCATGAAACAGGCACTTGCGCGCGAGAGATTGCGTGCAATCGTCAACCTCAGCGTCCAGGAACAGCCAGTCAGTTTCAGACTAAAGTCGCCTGTAGCACGTCAAAGCCATCTGCCATCATTGCTCTTCACCCCCGCGTGTTCACTGCCTCCCGGTTCTTTATCGACCCGGGACGGGAGCTATTTCTGGTTGTTTGCGCCTCTGCGCAATCGTTGCCCTGTTGGAGTTTTCAATGCGTCCCCCATTTCCCCTCATCACCCCGCGCCAGTCGCTTGGCTTCGGAGCCTTTGTGCTGTGCGCCGGTTTTACCGCGCAGGTCCAGGCCAGCGGTTTTTTCGAAGACACCACGGCGAAGATCGAATCGCGCACGGTGTACTTCAACCGTGATTTCCGTGATGGGCACACCTCCAATGATCAGGGCGCGTCCAAGCGCGAAGAGTCGGCGCAGGGCTTCATTCTCAATCTGCAATCGGGCTACACCGAAGGCACTGTCGGTTTCGGTATCGATGCGCTGGGCATGGCGGGCTTCCAGCTCGATACCAGCCCTGATCGCAGCAACAGCGGCCTGCTGCCCTCCAGCGGCGACAACCCGCGCGGCTCGAAAGGCCAATACGCAAAAATGGGCCTGACCGCCAAGGTCAAAGTCTCGGACACCGTGCTGAAGTACGGCGCGCTGCTGCCGGATCTGCCGCTGCTCAAGTACAACGACGGTCGCCTGCTGCCGACCATGTTCAACGGGGCAATGCTGACCTCCAAGGAGGTGAAGGACCTGACCTTCATGGCCGCGCGTCTGGACAAATACACCGCGCGGGATTCGACCGATTCGCAAGACATCCGCGTGCACTGCAAGAACAAGCGCTATGCCTGCAACACCACCGCCGATCATTTCGACATGTACGGCTTCGACTACAAGATCAACGATCGCCTGACTGCGCAGTATCACTACGCCGAGCTGGAAGACATCTATCGCCAGCACTTTGTGGGTCTGCTGGCCAATCAGCCGCTGGGTGACGGCGTGCTGAAAGCCGATCTGCGTTTGCTGAAGAGCGCCGACAGCGGTGATGCCAAGGCCGGCTCCATCGACAACCGTGCCTTGAGCGCAATGCTGTCCTACGGCATCAGCGGCCACACCTTCAGCGCCGGCTGGCAGCGCATGAATGGCGATAACTCGATGCCATATCTGGATGGCAGCAACCCGTATCTGGTGAACTACGTGCAGGTCAACGACTTCGCCGCCGCGCAGGAACGTTCATGGCAGCTGCGTTATGACTATGACTTCAAGGCCATCGGCATCAATGGCCTGAGTTTCCTGACCCGTTACGTGAACGGCGATCACGTCAAGGTGCCGGGCAGCGATCAGGAAGGCAAAGAGTGGGAACGCGACAGCGAGTTGAAGTATGTGATTCAGACCGGGACGTTCAAGGATGTCAGCCTGCGTTTGCGCAATGCGACTTACCGTACCAACTACGAGAAGTTTGCCCGGGATGTGGATGAGACCCGGTTGATTGTGAGTTACAACTTTTCGGTGTTGTAACCCATAGGTCGGCGGTGTCTGAGCTGACGCCATCGCGAGCAAGCTCGCTCCCACAGGTTTCCCGGGTGCTCACTAAATTGTGGTCACTCTAAATCCCTGTGGGAGCGAGCTTGCTCGCGAATGCGGTTTCATGGCTACCGCTATAGCCAATGCCAGAACCGGCTCCAGAACCCGCGATTCAGATCATCCTTGCACGCCGCGTATTGCTGACCGTACATGTCCGAGCGGTTCTGCACCTTGCGCGCAGTCGGCATCAGCCACGCCTTGCTGGCATAGGTCTTCTGGCGAAAACCGCCCCAGCCTTCGTGGTAGTTGAGGTACTGGTTGTAGGCGTCGTACTTGTACACGCCGTTGATCGAGGTGGTCTTGTCCATGTACCAGCCGACGAAGTCGATGGCGTCGTCGAAGTCTTCGCGATCGGCGCCATATCGGCCGGTGCTTTTCTGGTAATCGGACCAGACCTCATCCTTGGCCTGCGCATAGCCCGAGGCCGTCGAAACCCGGCCCCACGGGATCACCCACAGCAGGTATTTGCGCGGTGTCTTGGCGTCGTAGCGGTAGCCGGACTCCTGATACATGATCGCGAACGGCACCTGGATCGGTACGCCCCAGCGCTTTTGCGTGACTTGCGCCGCGTCGTACCAATCACTCTTTTCGCGGAAATCTCGCAGAGGTTTTCCGGCGAACGCGGTGGCGATGTTCCGCAACCGGTCAGCAGTGCCGCCAATACCAACAGTCCAACCGTGCGCCCCGAATTCAAAAGCCGTCATCCCGTCGTGCAAAAAAGGGCGCCAGTCTACGCGGTCAGCTCAACTGGTGGCGATAAGGCAAATCCGGACCCGTTTTACTGCATGTAAGGGCGGCGGCCTGTACGGCAAACCCGAGCATGCCGTCGATCTGTTCGCGGCTCAGGTGCTGAACGCCTTCCACCGAATCCAGCTCATGCTCGGTCAGCCAGGTGATCAACGCGGCCTGGAAGGTATCGCCGGCGCCGACGGTATCGGCGATCTTCACCGAGTTCGCCGGCACCGACCATGAGCCGTGAGCGCGGCTGAACACCGTCGCACCTTCACCGCCACGGGTCAGGAACACCACCTGACAACGATGCTGCAGCCAGCCTTCGATGACGCGCTGCGGGTCCTGCTCGGGGTACAGCAGGCTCAAGTCTTCGTCGCTGACTTTGATCAAGTCTGCCAACGGCACCAGCGTAGCGATTCGTTCGCGCCACAGGTCGATGTTCGGTTCCGGGTTGAGGCGCACGTTCGGGTCAAGGCTGATCAGGCGCTTGCCGCTTTCACGCTGCACCAGCGCAAGCAAGGTATCGGCAATCGGTTGCACCACCAGCGAGAAGGAACCGAAGTGCAAACCGCGCACCTCAGGGCCCAGCGTTGGCAGGTGTGCCAGGCTCAACTGGCGATCGGCGCAGCCTTCGCCACGGAAGCTGTAATGCGGCGAGCCATTGGCGCCCACCGCGACCATCGCCAATGTGGTCGGCGCAGCGAAATCCACCAGATAGTCCGGACGTACGCCCTCATCCTGCAGCACCTGTTGCAAGCGCCGGCCGAGGTAGTCGGTGGACAACCCGCCGAACAGCGCCGAATCCACGCCCAGCCGGCGCAACCCCACCGCCACGTTGAACGGCGAGCCACCGGCAATCGCCTTGAAATTGACTTTTGAGGCCTGCCCGCCGGCATCGTCATCGCTGAAGAAATCGAACAGCGCTTCGCCACACACCAGGTACATAGTTGTTTGCTCTTTATAAGGTTGCGACATGCAGTCGATAGCGTTCATAGGCCTGCTGGAACGCCGCGACATTCGCGGCAACCGGCAGGGTTTCACTGTTCAGGTCGAGCTTCACGCAGCGCTGGCACAGGTCGGCCAGGGTGTCTTCGTGGCCGTTCGACCACGACTTGCACCACGCCGCCTGAATCGCCGCGCCCAGGGCAGCGGCTTCGCTCTGCTCGGTGCAGATCACCGGGGTGTTCATGATGTCGGCGACGATCTGGCGCCACACCGCACTTTTCGAGCCGCCGCCGATCAGGCAAATGCTGCGGCTTTGTAAACCATTCTGGCGCAACAGATCCAGTCCATAACGCAGGCCGAAGGTGGTGCCTTCGACCGCCGCGCGGCAAAGATTGGCTTGCGTCAGGTTATCGATCGTCAGCCCATGCAGACTGCCAGTGGCGTGGGGAAGGGGTGGCACGCGTTCGCCGTTGAGGAACGGCAACATGCTCACGCCGTCAGCGCCGATCGGGGCCTGGGCCACCAAAGCGTTGAAGGCATCGAGATCAAGGTTGAACAGTTCGCGGATCGCGCCGGTGGCGTTGGTCAGGTTCATGGTGCAGATCAGCGGCAGCCAGCCACCGCTGGAGGAGCAGAAGGTCGCGACCGACGCGTCCGGACTGACCTTTGGCGCTTCGGCGTAGGCGTACACCGTGCCGGAAGAACCGAGGCTCATGGTGATCGCACCCGGCTGAATATTGCCGGTGCCGATGGCGCCCATCATGTTGTCGCCACCACCGCTGGACACCAATGCATCGGGGTTGATGCCCAACTGTTCGGCGATTGCGGGCAGGATCGTGCCGACTGCTTGATGGGCGTCGATCAGCTCGGGCAGCGCGGATTGCAGGCGACCGCTGGCATCGATGTCACGCAGCAGCTGCAAATCCCACTGGCGGGTGCGCACGTTGAAATAGCCGGTACCGGATGCGTCACCGTATTCGCTGCACGCACGGCCGGTGAGCCAGAAATTCAGGTAGTCGTGGGGCAACAGGATCCGAGCGATGCGTGAAAACACCTCTGGATGCTTTTCCTTGGTCCACAACAGTTTGGAGACGGTGTAGCCCGGCGCGATGACCACGCCGAGACGCTCCAGCGAGCCTTGTTCGCCACCCAGGTGAGTCAGCAGGCGATCGTTTTCAGGCGTGGTTTCGGTGTCGCACCAGAGCTTGGCCGGACGCAGGACCTGGCCTTGCTCGTCGAGCAGCACCAAGCCGTGTTGCTGACCGGAAACGCCGATGCCGAGGATCGACTGGCCGTCCACTTTCGCTGCCAGCAGGGCACGGCGAGTGGCGAGGGCGAAGGCCTCCAGCCATTGCGCGGTGTCTTGCTCGCGACGGCCGTTGGCGCCGCTGATCATCGTGTGGGCGGCGGCGCCTTGGCCGAGGACCTGACCGCTGACAGTGTCGAGGATGATGGCTTTAGTGCCTTGAGTGCCGCAGTCGATGCCGAGGAACAGTTGCTGTGTTGTCATGTGCGCTCCACACAGATCGAGGGACGCGGAGCGTCCCGGGCTGCATTCCCACGCAGAGCGTGGGAACGATCAGGTCAACAGGTGTTCGAGGGTGCGAGTCACGCCTTCTTCGCGCAAGCTGTTCAGGCACCACTCGAACGCCGCCACAAACTCCTTCGAGCGCGGTATCGCGGTACCGAAGATTTCTTCAACCCCCAACAACCGCTCAGTGATCAAAGCATCCTCCGCCACCAACCCCTGACAGAACGCGGCCCGAGGATCCGGAATCGAGTAAGTGTCGCCATTCTCGTCCACGCCCTTCAAGTACAGCGCCCAGGCCGCCACCACCAACGCCGCCCGTTTGGTCTCCTGTCCGTCGGCAAT
The DNA here is from genome assembly GCF_002113215.1 of Pseudomonas sp. B15(2017). Classification (NCBI taxonomy): domain Bacteria; kingdom Pseudomonadati; phylum Pseudomonadota; class Gammaproteobacteria; order Pseudomonadales; family Pseudomonadaceae; genus Pseudomonas; species Pseudomonas sp. B15(2017). The sequence continues at coordinate 168,791 of NZ_NEJZ01000008.1, read as the reverse complement.
CAACCGATTGATCGTTGGAATGGTGAACTTGGGAAACTTCGACGAACCATCCGAACAAACCCGCTCCAACTGATCGGCAATCGCCTGATTGGAGAACCGTGCCACCAGCGTGTTCTTGTAGTCGGTCAGGTCGATGCCCGGCACCGGCGCCAGTTGCGGGGTCACGTCCAGATCCATGTAGGCGCGCATATAACGCACGAACAGCGGGTCGTTCATGGTTTCGTGAACGAAGCGGTAACCCTTCAAAAAGCCCAGATAAGTCAGTGCAAGATGGCTGCCGTTGAGCAGTTTGATCTTCATTTCTTCGTAGGGCGAAACATCGTCGGTGAATTGCACGCCGACCTTTTCCCAGGCCGGGCGGCCGTTGACGAATTTGTCTTCCAGCACCCATTGCACGAAGGGTTCGCAGACCACCGGCCAGGCGTCGTCGACGGCGTGTTTGTCCGCCAGTTGCAGGCGATGCGCAGTGCTGGTCATGGGGGTGATGCGGTCGACCATCGCGTTGGGGAAGCTGACGTTGGCGTCGATCCAGTCACGCAGGTCCGGATCCAGCAGCGAGGTGAAGGCCAGCAGCGCCTTGCGGGTGACGGCGCCGTTGTGCGGCAGGTTATCGCAGGACATCACCGTGAACGCCGGAATGCCTGCCGCACGTCGCTTGGCCAGCGCGGCACAGAGGAAACCGAACACGGTTTTCGGCTGTTGCGGGTAAGTCAGGTCGTGCTGAATCTGCGGCAGGTGCGCCATGAACTCGCCGTTGCTGTCATCAATGCAGTAGCCGCCCTCGGTGATGGTCAGCGAGACGATACGGATCTGCGGGTCGGCGAGTTTTTCGATCAGCGCCTGAGCGCTGTCCTCGGCCAGCAGCATGTCGCGGATCGCACCGATGACGCGGACTTCGGTGTCGTCGCTGTCGCCGAGTTCGAACAGGGTGAACAGGTAATCCTGTTCCTTGAGGTCGTCGCGGGCGCGGCGGTCTTCGGCGCGCAGGCCGACGCCGCAAATGGCCCAGTCCAGCGCTTCGCCGGTGTTCATCAGCGCGTCGGTGTAATACGCCTGATGTGCGCGGTGGAAACCGCCGACGCCAATGTGGGCGATGCCCTGGCGGGTGTCGCTGAGGCTGTAGGCCGGCAGTTTCACTTCGGCGGCGAGGCGGTTGAGATTTTGCTTGTTCAGTTTCATCGGGTCAGTCTCGAAATCAGGCAGCCGCGCGCAGCGGGCGGGTCAGCGCCACGCCGTCGGCATCGAACAGGTGGCAGTGGGCAGCGTCCAGGTGCAGGTTCAGTTGTTCGCCGTAACGGCTCGCCAGATCGCCGCGCACGCGCATGGTCAGGGCTTCGCCGGCGTTGGTCTTGACGTGGCAGAAGGTGTCGCTGCCCAGCCGTTCGCTGACGTCGGCAGTGACTTGCAGGGTGCAGTCGCCCGGTTGCGCCAGTTCCAGATGTTCCGGGCGAATGCCCAGGGTCACGGCGCTGCCGACGCTCAGGTTCGACGCGTTGAATGGCAGGGTGATGCGAGTGCCGGCGTCCAGCGAAACTTCGCAGCTCGCGCCATCGATCCGCGCGATCTGGCCTTTGAGGAAGCCCATTTTCGGCGTGCCGAGGAAGCCGGCGACGAACAGATTGGCGGGGTTGTGATACAGCTCCAGCGGCGAACCGACCTGTTCGATCTTGCCGCCGTTGAGCACCACGACCTTGTCGGCCATGGTCATGGCTTCGACCTGATCGTGGGTCACGTAGATCATGGTCGCTTTGAGGTCCTTGTGCAGGCGCAGCAGCTCAAGGCGCATTTGCACCCGCAGGGCGGCGTCGAGGTTGGACAGCGGCTCGTCGAACAGGAAGATTTTCGGGTTGCGCACGATCGCGCGACCGATGGCCACACGCTGACGCTGGCCGCCGGACAACTGTTTCGGCTTGCGTTCCAGCATCGGGCCCAGTTCGAGAATCCGCGCCGCTTCACCGACTTTCTTTTCGACCTCAGCCTTCGGCACACCGGCCAGATCGAGGGCAAACGACATGTTCTTTTTCACGGTCATGTGCGGATACAGCGCGTAGGTCTGGAACACCATCGCCAGGTCACGCTTGGCCGGGCTGACTTCGGTGATGTCGCGCCCATCCAGTTCGATGGTGCCGCCGCTGACTTCTTCAAGGCCGGCGATCAGTCGCAGCAGGGTGGATTTGCCGCAGCCCGACGGGCCGACGAACACCACGAATTCCTTGTCGTTCACCTCAAGGTCGATGCCCTTGATGATGGAGAAACCTTCGAAGCCTTTTTGCAGATTCTTGATTTTCAGGTTGGCCATGATGGCGCTCCTTTTGCGAATTCTTATTTGACGGCGCCGAACGACAGGCCGCGCACCAGTTGTTTCTGGCTGATCCAGCCGAAGATCAGGATCGGCGCGCAGGCCAGGGTCGAGACGGCCGACAACTTGGCCCAGAACAATCCTTCGGGGCTTGAGTAGGAAGCGATCAGCGCGGTCAGCGGCGCGGCTTTGGACGAGGTCAGGTTCAGCGACCAGAACGCCTCGTTCCAGCACAGGATCAGCGACAGCAGCACGGTCGACGCGAGGCCGCCCTTGGCGATCGGCAACAGCACGCGGAGCATTTCCTGTGCGAGGGTGGCGCCGTCGAGGCGGGCGGCTTCGAGGATGTCTTTGGGAATGTCCTTGAAGTAGGTGTAAACCATCCAGACCACGATCGGCAGGTTGATCAGCGTGTAGATCACGATCAGCGCGATGCGCGTGTCGAGCAGGCCGAAACTCTTGGCCAGCAGGTAGATCGGCATCAGCACGCCCACCGGCGGCAACATCTTGGTGGAGAGCATCCACAGCAGCGTGCCCTTGGTGCGCTGGGTTTCGTAGAACGCCATCGAGTACGCTGCCGGCACCGCGATCAGCAGGCAAAGTGCCGTGGCACTGAAGGAAATCACCACCGAGTTCAAGGCGAAGCTGAAGTAGTCGCTGCGCTCATTGATGTGCAGGTAGTTCTCCAGCGTCGGCGTGAAGATGAACTGCGGCGGTGTGGCGAAGGCGTCGATTTCGGTCTTGAAACTGGTCAGCACCATCCAGAAGATCGGGAAGAAAATGATGATCGCGATGGCCCAGGCCAGCGTGCCGAGCAGCAGGCTTTGCAGCCGGCGGGATTGTTGAAGAGTCATGGCAGGCCTCAGGCTTTGTCAGTCAGGTTTTTGCCGATCATCCGCACCAGAATGATCGCGGCGATGTTGGCGATGACCACGGCGATCAGGCCGCCGGCCGAGGCCATGCCGACGTCGAACTGCACCAGCGCCTGGTTGTAGATCAGGTAGGCGAGGTTGGTCGACGCGTAACCGGGGCCGCCGTTGGTGGTGGTGAAGATTTCGGCGAACACCGACAGCAGGAAGATGGTTTCGATCATCACCACCACGGCAATCGGACGTGCCAGGTGCGGCAGCGTCAGGTGCCAGAAGATTGCGATCGGGCCGGCGCCGTCGAGGCGGGCGGCTTCCTTCTGTTCCTGGTCGAGGGACTGCATGGCGGTCATCAGGATCAGGATCGCGAAGGGCAGCCATTGCCACGAGACAATGATGATGATCGACAGCAGCGGGTAGTGGGCCAGCCAGTCCACCGGTTGCGCGCCGAACAGCTTCCAGATGTAGGCGAGGATCCCGGACACCGGATGGAAAATCAGGTTCTTCCAGATCAGCGCACCGACCGTGGGCATGATGAAGAACGGCGAAATCAGCATCACCCGCACGATGCCTCGACCGAAGAACTCACTGGCCTCCAGCAACGCACTGATCAACACGCCGAACACCACGCTGATCAGCAGCACGCTGCCTACCAGCAGCAGGGTGTTGGTGGCGCCGGGCATGAAGCCTGAGTCAGTCAGGAAGTAGGTGAAGTTTTCCAGCCCGACGAACTCGTTTACGCCGGGGTCGAGCAGGTTGTAGCGGATCATCGAAAAATAGACGGTCATGCCCAGCGGCACGATCATCCACAGCAGCAACAGGGCCACCGAAGGGCTGACCAGGAACCAGCCGGGATTGGCCACGCGGCTTTTGCGCCGGGGCTGCGACAGGTCGATGTGGGCTTTGGCAGTTGAAGTATTCATGGTGATCACAACCGAGTCATACAGACCTATGGAGATCCCCGGTGAGCGCGAGCTGGCTCGCTAAGGCGTCGTGTCAGACAACAAATGTTTCACTGAAACACCGCTTTCGCGAGCAAGCCCGCTCCCACAGGAGGCAGGAGCGAGCTTTACGGGTTACTTCGGATAACCCGCGCGCTTCATCTCGCGTTCGGTGGTTTGTTGCGCAGCGGTCAGCGCCTGGTCGACCGTGGTCTGGCCGATCAGCGCGGCCGAGAACAGCTTGCCAACCTGGGTGCCGATGCCCTGGAATTCAGGGATGGTCACCAGTTGAATGCCGATATACGGCACGGGCTTGAGGGTCGGTTTGCTCGGATCAGCGGCTTTCAGCGATTCCAGCGTGACCTTGGCAAACGGTGCGGCGCTCATGTAGGCCTCGCTGTAGGTCGAGGCGCGAGTGCCCGGCGGTACGTTGGCGATGCCGTCGGTCTTGGCGACCAGTTCGCCGTACTCCCTGGAGGTAGCCCAGGCGCTGAATTCCTTGGCGGCGTCCTTGGCCTTGGAGCTGGTCGGAATCGCCAGCGCCCACGAGTACAGCCACGCCGAGCCTTTGTCGGTGACCTGATGCGGCGCGTAGGTGAAGCCGACGTGATCGGCGACCTTGCTCTGGGTCTTGTCGGTGACAAACGATCCGGCGACGCTGGCATCGACCCAGATCGCGCACTTGCCGCTGTTGAACAGGGCGAGGTTTTCGTTGAAACCGTTGCTGGAGGCGCCCGGCGGGCCGGACTTCTTCATGGTGTCGACGTAGAAGTTCAGCGCGTTCTTCCATTCCGGGCCGCTGAATTCCGGTTTCCACTGCTCATCGAACCAGCGCGCGCCGTAGGCGTTGGCCACGGTGGTGATCAGCGCCATGTTCTCGCCCCAGCCGGCCTTGCCGCGCAGGCAGATGCCGTATTGTTCCTTGTCCTTTTTAGTGAGTTTCTCGGCGAAGCCGGCGATCTGCTCCCAGGTCGGACGCTCCGGCATGGTCAGGCCGGCGTCCTTGAACAGGTCGGTGCGGTAATAGGTGATCGAGCTTTCGGCGTAGAACGGCAAGGCGTACAGCGAACCCTTGACCGACAGGCCTTCACGCACCGACGGAAACACGTCGTCGAGTGCGTAGCTGGCCGGCAGATCCTTCATCGGTTCCAGCCAGCCCTTGGCGCCCCAGAGTGCAGCTTCGTACATGCCGATGGTCAACACATCGAACTGACCGCCCTGGGTGGCAATGTCGGTGGTCAGGCGCTGGCGCAGGACGTTTTCTTCCAGCACGACCCAATTGAGCTTGATGTCCGGATGCTCGGTCTCGAAGGTTTTCGAGAGCTTTTGCATGCGGATCATGTCGCTGTTGTTGACGGTGGCGATGGTCAGGGTCTGGGCGCCAAGGCTGACGCTGCTGAGGGTCATGCAGGTGAGAGCCAGCAGAGCTTTTGCAGTGGGTTGCATCGTGCACTCCTTTTCTGCGCCCGGCGGGGGCAGAAGGACAGTTATTGTTTTTGTGTTCTTCCGGCAGGGGAAGAATGTGCACTGATTACAGCCTTCTAACGCAGGGCTGACAAATCATCCCTAGCACTTGAATCGATACTTTTTTGCACTCGGGATTGACGCGATAAACGCAGGGAAGGGCGTTTCAGAAGGGCGGCAGCCATGAATCCGTACAGGTTTTCCTGCGTCAGCCGTGGTTTTGCTCGGTCAGGCGCTGTACGACCAGCCGGCGATAATGCGAAGGCGTCATGCCTTTGAGCTGCTGAAAGCGCCGGTTGAAGTTGGAAATATTGTTGAAGCCCGATTCGAAACACACCTCGGTCACCGGTTTGTCGCCGTCCGCCAGCAGCTCGCAGGATTTACTGATGCGCAGGCGATTGACGAATTCGATGAAATTGCGCCCGGTCGCCTGCTTGAACACGCGACTGAAGTAGGTGGGTTTCATGCCCAGGTGCTCGGCGACTTCCTCCAGCGGCAGTTCACGGGCGTAGTGGGCGAAGATGTAGTCCACCGCGCGGTTGGTGCGGTCGATGTTGTGCTCGTCGGCCAGTTGCGGGGTGGTTGCGCCGGACAACAACTGGTAGTCATCGCAGGCCGCGAGCAACTCCATCAGGATGAAAAAGTGCCCGAGACGGGTAATGCCGTTTGAATCGGCGATGCGTTGCATCAGGATCATGGCCTGACGAATTGTCTGTGGTGAGCGGAATTCGATGCCGTACTGCGCACGTTCCAGCAACGGTGCCAAGGTCTTGAGTTCGGCGAACACTTGATGGCCGCTCTCGAACAATTCATCGGTGAAGTTGACCAGCATGTCGCGCTTCTCGACCACTTCGTCTTCGGCCACCTGGCTGATCCAGTTGTGCGGCAGGTTGGGGCCGGTCAGGAACAGCGTCTGCGGGTAGAAGTTGCCGATGTAGTCGCCGATGAACACCTTGCCCGAACTGGCGACGATCAAATGCAACTCGTATTCCTTGTGGAAGTGCCAGCGCACCAGCGGGCAAGGGAAGCCGTGCTGGCGGTAAATGATGGACAACCCGTTGTGGTCATCCATCAATTCATACGAGGGGTCGGTGACGCGGGCTGTTCGGGTCATGATCGGGCGCTTTTTTTGTTATCGCCTGGCGATCATGCCTCTTTGTGCACGGGATGCGCCAGTTTCCAGTGCAGCTCAAAGCCCCCGTTGCCGGGCTTTCTTCAGGCTGGCGATCCGGCAGAACTCCACCAGGTCCGACTCTTCCATGAAGTCGACATTGATGATGTTGCACTTCAACGCCCAGTCGCTCTTATCCAGATCAAACCATTCGTTCAGCTTGTCATGGATATCGACGGGGCCGCCGAGGGCGGTGTAGCTGGTGGCGGATAAAGACCAGAGCCGCCAGCTACCAGGAGGGCTTTGCAAAACTCTGTCAATGAACTGCCTCAGTTCTTCAGGATTGGTAATGCCGCTACCGGACCATTGATGATTGACGACGTCATGAAATGCATTGTGTTCCAGCTGCCAATGAGACTTGGCCGCTGCAAACACGCGCTGTTGGGGGCTGATTCGCTTGAGTTCACGAAGACTCAGAGTTGCATTCTGGCGGGGAACAAGACGTTGCCCCAGAAATTGGATGATTATTTTATTGAAGTAGTCGTAATCAAAATCGGCGCCATCGAGGCTGTGAAAGTCCAGAATAATGAACTCATCCGGATTGTTCTCAAGAAACGCTTTGACATCCACTACCAGATTTTTCAGGGTTCGAGAATTCCGATATCCATTGTGGTGAGCGATGAACTTTTCCAGTTCTTTGGCCTTCGCGTCATAAGTCAGACGAATGTCGAGTACCCTGGAACCGTTATTCAGCTGGGCAAGAAAACTGTCATGCTGGCAGGCGAGCCAGTGGCGCGGAGGGCCGAAAACCGGATAGGAAGCTTTCCAGTCACTGCCGGCGTTATGGGTGCCCGGTAATGACAGTTCAAATATCGACAGTGAATCAATGGCGGGAGTCGATCCCATCCAGTTATGAGTACTCATGAATGCATCCTGCATGTATTGAAGTAGTGTGCTGCGTTGCGAGACAGTCAAGGCAGCATTTGCAGGGTCTTTATAATGTCTGGCTTTTTAGTTGACCATTTGGAGTTTGATTCAACGTGTTGGCGAATGTTTTTTTAGTTGTCCGGAGAATTATTTATTCTGGTTTTTGGCTTCAATCCACTGCGACATATATTGCGTGCTCTTGTGCGAATGGTGGCGCAACATGCTGCCCATAAAGTTTTGACGTCTTAGTTGAACAAGGTTCTTGCGACATTCCTGCAACCTTTCGATCAATGCCGGTCCATGTATCGCTTGCGGGTAAACGTCGTTGAGCAGTGCTTGCCCCTGAGACTGAGCGGCTTGCCAACGGACCTCGTCGCGATAGAGCTCAACGGCGGCATTGGCCAGATCCTGCGCCGTACGACAAATGGCACCCGGCCAGGGTTGGTCGGTGCGCATGCCTTCGGCGCCGATCGGCGTAGTGACGCTCGGCGTTCCGCAGAGCATGGCATCGATCAGTTTGCCTTTGATGCCGGCGCCGAAACGCAAGGGTGCCAGGCAGATGCGCGCTTCGGACATGACCTGCAACGCATCTTCCGCCCAGTTCATGATGTGAAAACCCTGCGCCGCGTTGTGCATAGCGGCTGCCTTGGGCGGCGTGTAGGCGCCGTAGATGTGTAATTGTGCTTTCGGGAGTTGCGCGCGGATCAGCGGCCAGATGGTTGATTTCATCCATAAAACCGCGTCCCAGTTCGGCGCGTGGCGGAAGTTGCCGATACTGAGGAAGTTCGCGCGCTCTTCAAATGCTTTTGCTGGAACGCGGGCCGGTTCGACCATCAACGGGCACCAGTGCAACAGCTCGGTCGGCAATTTGAACTGCTGCACCAGCAACTCGATTTCTACCGGCGAGATCATAAGGTTCAGATCACAGCGGTAGAGCGCGGCAATCTCGCGCTTGGCCAGATCGGTGTCAGCCATCAATTCGAACTCTTCGCGCAGCGCAGGTGCGAACAGTGCATGGAAGTCGTCAGCGTCATCGCTGCTCTTCAGCCGATCCTTCAAACGTTGATGACGAGCGTGCCGCAAACTCTGCAAGTCCGATGTTTCCAGTACGCGCAGAGCATTGGGGCAGTGTTTTTCCACGCGCCAGCCGAATTGTTCCTCGATCATGAACTGGTCGAACAGCACGATATCCGGCGCCAGCTCGCTGACGAAGACATCGAAGCTGCTGTTGTTCAATTCGATCGGAACAGTGCGAATGCCCAATTCGGCAAGATCGGCCGGATGTTCGCCAACGCCTGCGGGGCTGGCAAAAGTAATGTCCCAGCCCTGTTGCAGGAAGGTCTCGAGAATCTGCATCACATGCCCGCTCGCTGCGGAGGAACGGGGTTCCGGCCAGACGTAACCAATGACGAGGACTTTGGTTGCGGGCTGACTCATGAAAAGGTATTTCCTGAAGAACGAAAGAGAAGAAGAAAAAACGCGCGGATTAGAACATATCCTGAGGTTGAATCCGCGCTGCAAAGCCGTTTGTGTCAGTGTTGACCCAGAACGCTCTTCACCTTGTCGCGCAGTTGATCGATCGAAAACGGTTTGCCGATCACATGCATATCTGCCGGCACTTCAATGGTCTCGGCATAACCGCTGGCAAACAGAATCGGCAGTGAAGGGCGAATTGTGCGGGCTTCAGTGGCAAGCTGACGGCCATCCATGATCGGCAGACCGACGTCGGTCATCATCAGATCAATGTGCTGATTCACATCCTTGAGGATTTCCAGCGCCTGTTCGCTGCCATCGGCTTCCAGAACCTTGAACTCCAACTCCTCCAGTACATCGACGATCAGCATGCGCACGATGGCGTCGTCTTCTACTACAAGGATGGTGGACGTGGTGCTGGACATAATGGCGGCTCTCAAGAATGGGGGACGGGGCGCCGGTCGATCAAAAATGCCGGGCTCTTGCATGAGTAAGTGGCGCATAGCCACAAGTTCCCGGATGGATACAAAAAAGAATAGGCGCAAACGGGTGGGCAAGGATAACCGCTGGCCTGCTATTCGGCGCAGGCAAATGTAGGAAAACGATACTAAAACTGTGAGAAAAATGGATCCATGCCGCTGTTTTGGGGCAAACTCCCTGGTTTTCACCAGTTCGACAAGGCTGCCACATGTCCTCTCCGTCTTCGGTTGATGAGCAACGGTTTCGCAAACTTCTGAGCCGCAACGTCAGTTTGCCGTTGGGCGTCGGCTTCATCAGTGCCGTGTTCTTCGTTTCGCTGATCACTTATCTGTTGTCCGTGATTCAGTGGGTGGAGCACACCGACCGGGTGATCAATAACGCCAACGAAGCGGTGAAACTCACCGTGGACCTGGAAACCGGCATGCGCGGTTTTCTGCTCAGCGGCGACGAGCATTTCCTCGACCCGTACGAGACGGCCAAGCCGCGCATCGCCGTGGCGCTGAGCACCTTGCTTGAACTGACTGCCGACAATCCGGCGCAGACCGATCGCCTGCGTCGTCTTCAGGCGCTGCAAACCGAATGGGCGACGTATGCGCAGTCGATGATCGATCTGCAACGCGCGAGCGGTGACTACAAGGCAGCAGTCAAAGCGGGCAAGGGCAAGCGCCTGACCGACGAAATACGTAAACAGTTCGAAGACGTGATTGAAACCGAACAGCTTCTGCGTGCTTCACGCAACGAAGACGTGCGCCGCACCACGATCTGGAGCATCAGCCTCTACCTGCTGTTCGTGGCCGGCATCAGCGGCCTGCTGGCCTATGTAGGCCGGCGCGATCTGCTCAACCTGTCCCAAAGCTATGGCGCAACCCTGGCGGCGCAAGAGGCCAGCGCGCTTCGTCTGGAGCAGCAAGCCTGGCTGCGCAATGGCCAGACTCAGCTTGCAGAGCAGGTATTGGGGCAACTGACGCTCAATCTGCTGGGGCGCAACATTTTGCAATTCTGTGCCCAGTACCTTGGCAGCGCTGTCGCTGCTTTGTATGTGCGCGAAGAACATGGTGGCCTCAAACGCGTGGCGACCTACGGTTTCTCCCGCGAGCAGGAACAACAGGATCAATCGATCTACAGCGACGAAGGCCTTGTCGGTCAGGTTGCGCAGCAGGCCCGGCTGATTCGACTCGATTCGGTGCCGTCCGACTATTTCAAGGTCAGCTCCGGCCTGGGCGAAGGCCTGCCGCACAGCGTGCTGGTGGTGCCGACCAGCGATGACGAACGGGTCAACGGCGTGATCGAACTGGGTTTCCTGCGTCCGCTCACCGATCGTGATGTGGCGTTGCTGGAACTGATCGCCGGCAACATCGGCACCTCCATCGAAGCGGCGCGCTATCGCCAACGCTTGCAGGAAGTGCTCGCCGAAACCCAGCAACTCAACGAAGAGCTGCAGGTGCAACAGGAGGAGCTGAAGACCGCCAACGAAGAGCTGGAAGAACAGTCGCGGATTCTCAAGGAATCCCAGGCGCATCTGGAAACCCAGCAAATCGAACTGGAACAGACCAACGAGCAACTGGCCGAACAGGCCCAGACTCTGGCCGAGCAGCGCGATGCCATGGACCAGAAGAACACCGAGCTCAATCAGGCCCAGATCCAGCTCGAAGAACGCGCCGAAGAGTTGCAGCGTTCAAGCAAGTACAAGTCCGAATTCCTGGCCAACATGTCCCACGAACTGCGCACGCCGCTGAACAGCTCGCTGATCCTGGCCAAGCTGTTGGCGGAAAACCCGCAGGAAAACCTCAGTGCCGAGCAGGTCAAGTTTGCCGAGTCGATCTATTCCGCCGGCAACGATCTACTCAACCTGATCAACGACATTCTCGACATTTCCAAAGTGGAAGCCGGCAAACTCGAAGTGATGCCGGAAAACACCAGCGTCGCGCGTCTGGCCGACAGCCTGCGCAGCCTGTTCGAACCGCTGGCGGCGGAAAAGAAACTGACGTTCAACGTCGAATTGCAGCCTGATGCACCGATCACCCTGTTTACCGACCGTCAGCGTCTGGAACAGGTGATCAAGAACCTGCTGTCCAATGCGGTGAAATTCACCGAGCACGGGACTGTCAGCCTGACCATCGCCGGCCAGTCGGACGATCGCATTGCCTTCATTGTGCGCGATTCGGGAATCGGGATTGCGCAGGATCAACAGGAAAGTATTTTCGAAGCCTTCCGCCAGGCCGACGGCACCACCAACCGCAAATACGGCGGCACCGGGTTGGGTCTGTCGATTTCCCGGGATCTGGCAACGCTGTTGGGCGGTTCGATCAGCGTCAGCAGTGCGCCGGGGCAGGGCAGTGCTTTCACTCTGGTGTTGCCGCAGCAATACCGCGAGCCGGGTGACACGCCGATAACGCCGTTGACCTTCACCCCACCGGCCTCTACGCCGGTCATCGCGCCCGTGGCGTCCGTGGCGGCGGTTTCGCCTCTGGCGCCGGTCCACATCCCGCGCTTCGACGATGATCGCAACAAGGCGCCGTTCAATACTCGTTGCATCCTGGTGGTGGAAGACGAGCCGAATTTTGCGCACATCCTCTACGATCTGGCCCACGAACTGGGCTATCAGTGCCTGGTTGCCCACGGCGCCGACGAAGGTTACGACCTGGCGAAAGAGTTCGTGCCGGACGCGATCCTGCTGGACATGCGCCTGCCGGACCACTCGGGTCTGACCGTCCTGCAACGCCTGAAAGAACACGCCGAAACCCGGCACATTCCGGTGCATGTGATTTCCGTGGAAGACCGTGTCGAAGCAGCGATGCACATGGGCGCCATCGGTTATGCGGTCAAACCGACCACTCGCGAAGAACTCAAGGATGTGTTCGCCCGTCTGGAAGCCAAGCTGACCCAGAAGGTCAAACGCGTACTGCTGGTCGAGGACGACGATCTGCAACGGGAAAGCATCGCCCGACTGATCGGCGACGACGACATCGAGATCACCGCCGTCGGCCTGGCACAGGACGCGCTGGAGTTATTGCGCACGACGATATTCGATTGCATGGTCATCGACCTGAAGCTGCCGGACATGCTCGGCAACGAATTGCTCAAGCGAATGTCCACCGAGGACATCTGCTCGTTCCCGCCGGTCATCGTTTATACCGGACGCAACCTGACCCGCGACGAAGAGTCCGACCTGCGCAAGTATTCGCGCTCGATCATCATCAAGGGTGCGCGCTCGCCGGAGCGTTTGCTGGACGAGGTCACACTCTTTTTGCACAAAGTCGAATCGCAGTTGTCCCATGAACGGCAGAAGATGCTCAAGACCGCCCGCAGCCGCGACAAGGTCTTCGAAGGTCGGAAAGTGTTGCTGGTAGACGACGATGTGCGCAACATCTTCGCCCTGACCAGCGCGCTGGAAACCAAGGGTGCAGTCGTGGTCATCGGCCGTAACGGCCGTGAAGCGATTGAAAAACTGAATGAAGTCGAGGACATCGACCTGGTGCTGATGGACGTGATGATGCCGGAAATGGATGGGTTTGAAGCCACCATGGAAATCCGCAAGGATCCGCGCTGGCGCAAGCTGCCGATCATCGCGGTGACGGCAAAGGCCATGAAGGATGATCAGGAGCGTTGCCTGCAGGCGGGCGCCAATGATTACCTGGCCAAGCCCATCGACCTGGATCGCCTGTTCTCGCTGATTCGCGTGTGGTTACCGAAGATGGAACGCATTTAGTGGAACGTAGTCATCACGTTGAACGAAACAGTGAAATCGAACTGCGGCTGCTGATCGAGGCGATTTATCTCAAATACAGCTATGACTTTCGCGATTACTCTGGCGCTTCGATCAAGCGCCGGGTGCAACATGCGCTGAGCCAGTTCGAATGCGCGACCATCTCGGCCTTGCAGGAGAAAGTCCTGCACGACCCGACGGCGTTCATGCAGTTGCTGCAATTGCTGACAATCCCGGTCAGCGAGATGTTCCGCGATCCGTCGCACTTCCTGGCGATCCGTCAGGAAGTGGTGCCGCTGCTCAGGACCTATCCGTCGATCAAGATCTGGATCGCGGGGTGCAGCACCGGCGAGGAGGTCTACTCGATGGCGATCCTGCTGCGCGAAGAGGGCCTGCTTGATCGCACGATCATCTACGCCACCGACATCAACCCGCGCTCGCTGGAAAAGGCCAAGCAGGGGATCTTTTCGATGGAGAACGTGCGCGCCTACACCGCCAACTATCAGCAGGCCGGTGGCCAGCGCTCGTTCGCCGACTACTACACTGCTGCCTATGGCTACGCGATTTTCGACAAGAGCCTGTGCGAGAACGTGACCTTCGCCGATCACAGCCTGGCGACCGATAGCGTATTCTCCGAAACCCAATTAATTTCATGTCGTAACGTGTTGATTTATTTCAACAAAAAACTTCAGGATCGAGCGTTTGGGTTGTTTCACGAATCGTTGTGCCACCGTGGTTTTCTGGTGTTGGGCAGCAAGGAAACCCTGGATTTTTCCGGCTATTCCAACCAGTTCGAACCGCTGGTGAAACAAGAACGGATCTACCGAAAAACATGAACAGTGCAGCGGATTTGCCTCGGATCGAGGCGATTGTGATCGGAGCTTCTGCCGGTGGCGTCGAGGCGTTGCTGAACTTGCTCGGTTCATTAAAGGCCGGATTCGGGCTGCCGATCATCGTCGTGTTGCATCTGCCTGAAGAGCGCCGCAGCCAGCTCGCCGATGTGTTCGCCCGACGGCTGGCGTTGCCGGTGGCAGAAGCCATCGACAAACAGGACATCACCCCCGGCACCGTGTATTTCGCGACGCCGGGCTATCACTTGTCGGTAGAGCAGGATTTCTCCCTGTCGCTGAGTCTTGAAGACCGTCTGCATCACTCGCGGCCTTCGATCGACTTCCTGTTCGAATCCGCCGCCGATGCCTACGGGCCGACGCTGGCTGCAGTGTTGCTGACGGGTGCCAACCACGATGGCGCGCGGGGCCTGGCGCAAGTCAAACGCCAGGGCGGGCTGACCATCGTGCAAGACCCGGACGAGGCGCAGGTCGCGACAATGCCACGCGCGGCGCTGAAGACACATCAACCGGATTACATTCTTCCCATCCACGGCATCGGCCGTCTGCTTGTCGAGCTGGAACGAATCGCATGCTGAGTAATATCCAGGCAAAACTGCTGATCGTCGACGATCTGCCCGAGAACCTGCTGGCCCTCGAAGCGCTGATCAAACGCGAAGACCGCACCGTCTATAAAGCGCTGTCGGCGGACGAAGCGCTGTCGCTGCTGCTGCAACACGAATTCGCCATGGCCATCCTCGACGTGCAGATGCCCGGCATGAACGGCTTCGAGCTGGCCGAACTGATGCGCGGCACCGAGAAAACCAAGAACATCCCGATCATCTTTGTCAGCGCCGCCGGCCGTGAACTCAATTATGCGTTCAAGGGCTATGAAAGCGGGGCGGTGGACTTTCTGCACAAGCCGCTGGATATCCATGCGGTGAAGAGCAAGGTCAACGTCTTCGTCGACCTGTACCGCCAGAGCAAGGCGATGAAGCAACAGGTCGAAGCGCTCGAGCAGAGCCGGCGTGAGCAGGAAGCGCTGTTGCAGCAACTGCAAAGCACTCAGGGCGAACTGGAGCAGGCGGTGCGCATGCGCGACGATTTCATGTCGATCGTCGCCCATGAAGTACGTACGCCGCTCAACGGCCTTATTCTCGAAACCCAACTGCGCAAGATGCACTTGGCCCGGGACAACGCCGCCGCGTTCACCCTCGACAAGATGCACGCCATGGTCGACCGCGACGAGCGCCAGATCAAAAGCCTGATCCGACTGATCGAAGACATGCTCGACGTTTCGCGGATCCGCACCGGCAAGTTGTCGATCCGACCGAGTCGCTTTGACCTCGTGCAGTTGGTGGGCACTCTGCTGGAGAATTTCGCCCAGCAGATCGAAGCCGCCGAGACTGAGGTCAGTTTCACCGCGACCGAACCGGTGGAAGGGCAGTGGGACGAATTCCGTATCGAGCAGGTGGTGTCGAACCTGCTGACCAATGCCTTGCGTTATGGCGGTAAAAGTCCGATCCAGGTTCGGGTTTATCGCGAAGACGATGAAGCCCGGATCGAAGTTCAGGATCAGGGCATCGGCATCAGCGAAGAGAATCAGAAGCGCATTTTTCAACAGTTCGAACGGGTCTCCGCCAAGACGGTGGTGGCCGGCCTCGGGCTGGGGTTGTTCATTTCCGAACAGATCGTCGCCGCCCATGGCGGCTCCATCGTCGTCGAAAGCAAGATCAACGAGGGCGCCCTGTTTCGCGTCTGTCTGCCGCTCCAGGAAAACGGCAAAACAAACGCAACCTCTGAGTGACCACACGGTCGTATCAGCAGCTATTGAACGAACAAAGGCTTCCCATGAGCGTAGATGCACAAGATGTAGTACTCGTCGTCGAGGACGAACCGGTGATCCTGATGGTCCTGACAGACTATCTGTCAAGCCAGGGCTATCGCGTATTGCAGGCCGAAAACGGCGAGCAGGCGTTCGAGATTCTGGCGAGCAAGCCGCATCTGGACATGTTGATTACTGATTTTCGCCTGCCTGGCGGGATCTCCGGCGTGCAGATCGCCGAGCCCGCCGTCAAATTGCGCCCTGATCTGAAGGTGATCTTCATCAGCGGCTATCCGCAGGAAATCCGCGAGACCGGCAGCCCGATTACCCGCCGGGCGCCGATCCTGGAAAAACCATTCGATCTGGATGTATTGCAGGAGAAGATTCAGGAACTGCTGGCCTGAGGCGTCAACCGCCTCAGCTCTTGATCATTTCCCGAACCTTTGCCGTCAGCAGATCGAAGGTGAACGGTTTGGTGATCATCTGCATGCCAGGATCGAGAAACCCGCCGCGCACAGCGGCGTGCTCGGCATAACCTGTGATGAACAGGACCTTCAGGTCTGGCCGGTATTGCCGGCCGATTTCCGCCAGTTGCCGACCGTTCATGCCCGGCAGGCCGACGTCGCTGATCAGCAGATCGATGCGCTGCTCCGAATCCAGAATCGGCACGGCACCGTCGGCATCGCTGGCCTCGACAAATCCATAACCCAGTTCACTCAATACTGCACTGACCAGCACGCGCACGGCCGGGTCGTCTTCGACGATCAATACGGTTTCGCCTTCCACGGCGTCGGGCGCCTGTTCCATATCCGTTGGTGCGTGAGGCAGTGATTCGCCCTGGAATCGCGGCAGGTAGAGTTTGACCGTGGTGCCCTTATCGATCTTGCTGTCGATCGACACATGACCACCGGACTGTTTGCTGAAACCGTAGATCATCGACAGACCCAAACCGGTGCCCTGGCCGATCGGCTTTGTGGTGAAGAACGGATCGAACGCGCGATTGATGACACTTTCCGGCATGCCGCAGCCATTGTCTGTGACGCTCAATACAACGTAATCACCAGGTTCAAGATTGCTGTAGGCCGCGGTGTAGTCTGGATCCAGCACCTGATTACCCGTCTCGACCACCAGATTGCCGCCGTCGGGCATCGCGTCGCGTGCGTTGATCACCAGATTAAGCAGGGCGCTTTCCAGTTGATTGGGGTCGGCCTCGGCCAACCACAATTGTTGGTGCAGGCGCATGTCAAGGTGAATGCTTTCGTTGAGGCTGCGTTGCAGCAACTCACCCATCGATTGCACCAGATCGTTCATATGAACGGCTTTGGAATCCAGCGACTGGCGACGGGAGAACGCCAGCAAGCGGTGAGTCAGGCCAGCGGCGCGGTTGGCCGAGGTCACACCGAGGTCGATCAGGCTGTCAAGATCATCCAGGCGGCCACGGGCCAGCCGCCGGCGCAGCAATTCAAGACTGCCGATGATTCCGGTCAGCATGTTGTTGAAGTCGTGGGCGATACCGCCAGTGAGCTGGCCGACCGCTTCCATCTTCTGCGACTGGCGCAGGGCTTCCTCGTTGTGCCGCAGTTGCGCGGTGCGTTCCTCCACTTGTTGCTCAAGGGTTTCCAGCGTCGATTGCAGGCGACGTTCGCTATTGCTCAGATCGATCAGGCGGTCGCGGGCCTCGTATTGTCGTCGTCGCCCGCGCAGGGCGGTGGAGATCAGGCTGACCAGGGTGGCCGGATGGAAAGGGCGCTCAAGAAAAGTGACGTTGCCCAACAACTTGCTGAGCTGCGACGAAGGGCCTTGTTCGGATCCGCCGTGATGGGTGAGCAGGACGATTGGCAAATCAGACCACGCCGGTTGTTGTTCCAGATACGCCAGCAGGCACTCGAGTTCCGGACCATTAAGGGCCTCGGCAGCGATCAGCAGCAGACCGGCGCCGGGCTCGAGCTCGGTACAAAGAGTGGCCAGGTCGGGCGTGATCAGCCCACCGTATCCGGCCTCGTTGAGAATCATCAGCGCTACCTGGCTGTCGCGTCCCAGCGGCGCAAGGATCAGCGCCCGTTCCGATAGCGGTACGGTGACGGTCACAAGTTGTCATCCTTGAGCAGCGGGTTGCTTGCACCGAGATAGGTGGGCACGCCGCGCAATACACCCTGAAAGGCCTCCAAAGGCTCACCGATGGTCATGCCTTGAGTGGAAATGCGGTATTCGCGGATGGTCGATTCATGGCTGCCGGTGCGTTTCTTGATGATCGAGATGGCCCGACGGACCTTGCCCGCGGCTTCGAAGTAACGCAGCAGAATTACCGTGTCGGCCAGGTAAGTGATATCGACCGGAGCATGCATGTCGCCGACCAGTCCATGCTGGGCGACGGTCATGAACGTCGCGGCGCCCTTGCGGTTCAGGTACAGCAACAGTTCGTGCATGTGCAGTACCAGCGCGTTTTCTTCGGGCATCGCGGCCTGATAGCCGTTGATGCTGTCGATCACCACGGTCTTGATGTCACCTTCATCGACACAGCGGCGTACGCGGTGGGAAAACTCGCCGGGGGACAGCTCGGCGGCGTCGACCTGTTCGATCAGCAGGTTGCCGGTGGCCTGCAGGGCCTTCAGGTCGATACCGATGTTTTTCATGCGCTCGAACAGCAGGCCCAATTCTTCGTCAAAAATGAACAGGGCAGCCTTTTCACCGCGCGCCACGGCAGCCGCCGCGAAAATCATGCTGATCAAGGATTTGCCTGTCCCTGCCGGGCCCAGAATCAGCGTGCTGGAGCCGGTCTCGATACCGCCGCCCAACAGAGCGTCCATTTCCCTGATGCCGCTGGACAGCTGCAGCCGCGGGTAGTCGCTGCGGTGCTCCGCCGCCACCAGACGCGGGAAAACGTGCACGCCATCGCCCGTGATGGTGAAGTCATGGAAGCCGCCACGGTATTTCTGGCCGCGATACTTGATCACCCGCACGCGACGGCGTTCGGCGCCGTAGTTGGGGGTCAGTTCTTCGAGGCGGATCACACCGTGAGCGACACTGTGAACGGTTTTGTCGAGGGATTCGGTGGTCAAGTCATCCAGCAGCAAAACCGTGGCGTCGTAGCGCACGAAGTAATGCTTGATCGCCAGGATCTGACGGCGGTAGCGCAGGGAGCTTTGCGCCAGCAGGCGGATTTCCGAGAGGCTGTCGAGTACGACCCGGGTGGGCTTGAAGCGCTCGACCACTTCGAAAATCTGTTTGGTCGCTTCGCCCAGCTCAAGGTCCGAGGAGTACAACAGGCTTTGCTGATGCTCGGCGTTGAGCAGGCTTTCCGGAGGCGTCAGCTCGAAAATCTCGATGTTTTCGTCCAGTTCCCAGCCGTGGGACGCCGCACCCTGGCGCAATTCGTGCTCGGTTTCGGACAGCGTGATGTACAACGAACGTTCGCCGGCACGGGCACCGGCCAGCAGAAAATGCAACGCGACGGTGGTTTTACCGGTTCCAGGCTCGCCCTCCAGCAAGAAAACATGACTGCGAGACAAACCACCGGCCAGGATATCGTCGAGGCCCTCGATGCCGGTGGCGGCTTTGGCACTGATCAACGCGTTCGATGTAGACAAAAAATGCCCTCTCATGACTAGGAGAAACCAGGCAGCGGGCGCCGGACGCCGTTTGGCACTGCCTGATTTACATGACCTTATGCCGAGACGGCGGTTCCAAGTTTCTTGCAGGATGTGTCGAGAAGACCGCTAGAGTCCTTGCTGCAACGAAGGGTCGTCCGGGTTCATCTGCTCAAGCTGGGCCAGCAGAATCTGTACGTTCTGTAACTGGCCGCTCTCTTTCCAGTAACTGATCAGCAGCACCCGCGCCTTGCGATCAGCCGGGTGGCGCTGGACGATTTCCTGCAACTGCTTTTGCGCCGCTTCCAGTTCTTCGGCGCTGTGCAGGGTGGTGGCGAGGTCGTAGCGGTAGTCCTTGTTGTCAGGCTCCAGCTCCACGGCTTTGGACAGACCGAGCAGGGCGTACTCGCGCTGATCGTGGTGCAGCAGCCAGAGGCCCAGCGCATGTTGCAGATAAGCCGAGTCGGGTTGGGCCTTCAATTGTCGAGCGAGCAATTGCCGCGCGGCGTCGCTCTGGCCCTGGCGGTCGAGCACTTCAATCTGCATCACCAGCGCCGGCAAGTTCCCGGGGTCCAGGCGCAAGGTCTGCTCCAACGCTTCCTGTGCCTGTTTCAGCTCGGCGTTGTGCAGATACAGGCGCGCCAGTTGCACGTAGTTGGCCGCGCTTTGCGGCTGGCTCTTGAGCGCCTGCTCCCACACGTCGATGCCTTGCTGGAGCGGGGCGAAATACAGGCCCAGTTGATCCGGAGACAAGCCGAGCAGGGCGTTGATCGCCGCGAAGCGGACAGTTTGGTCTTCATCCTCAAGCAATGGCCCCAGCAGAAGGCTGCGCTGTCCGCCCGGCACCAGACCGGTCACGCTTTTTATCGCTGCCAGCCGAACGTCCGGCGATGCGTTTTGCAGATCGGCATCCGCCAGCTTCAAGGCCTGCGGGCTCGGGTAATTGGGTAGTTCGGCATGCAGCCACACACGCCGCTTGACCGACAGATCCGGACGCCCCAGTTGCTGATACAAAACTCGCGCGGCACCCGGCTGCCCGGCACGAGCGGCAGCCAGCGCTTCGCTGTACCCATGCCTGATCGCTTCCGGCACCACGGGCGCGGTACTGCGCAATGACAGCCAGGCCACGATGAAGACCAGCACGAGGCCGAGGCTGACGAGCAAATAGCGGCGAGACTGAGGCATGCGGATTTCCGAAACTTTCGTTTTGTAGCGGAGGTCGCAAGCTTCTGTCAGCTCGCGCCGTGAGTCAAACTCTCTGCCGGATATGGCCTGCTACAGGCGTTGAATCGCCCTACAGCTTTTGTCGACCCTGTTAGTCGTCATGCCCTCCATGCAGTGTCTACGCTTGCAGAAGTTGTTTCGAAGAGGCTACCCATGCAATCCCTGCTTGTTTATTTCAAGGCGGTGATCCACCCCAGCCAGGCAGTGCTGCTGTTTGGTTTGCGCACCATTGCCGCCGGATTGCTGACCTTGTACCTGGCGTTCCTGTTCGATCTGGACCAGCCGAAATGGTCGATCATGGCCGTGGTGATCATCAGCCAGCCCCTGGCCGGGATGGCGCTGGCACGCAGCTTCGGACAAATCATCGGGACGACCCTCGGCGCGGCAGTGGCAGTGCTGCTGATGGCGATTTTTCCCCAGGCGCCGTTGCCGTTCATCACGACCCTGGCGCTGTGGCTGGCCCTGTGCACGGCCGGCGGCACGTTGTTGCGCTACACCAGCTCGCAGGCGTTCGTGCTCAGTGGGTATACCGCCGTGGTGGTGGCGCTGCTGGCGCTTCCGGATCAGGACGGCACTTTCCTGCTGGCGGTGACCCGGGTTACCGAAACCTTGCTGGCGGTGGCGTGCGTGTGCGTGGTCAGCCTGCTGACGGCGCGGCCAGAGGCGGTATCACGCAACTATTTCGCGAAGGTCGATCAGGTGATCAGGTTGGTCGCCAGTCATTCGGCTGCCGTCCTTAGGACAGAAGAAAGCGAAGCGGACTTTCAGCGCCGGCAAATGCAGTTGCTGGGGGAGATCAGTGCGCTTGAAGGGCTGCGCCGGCATTTGTACTTCGATGCCCCGCGCCTGCGCAGTGCCAACAATCTGGTGCTGTTGCTGGGCAATCAACTGATGTTGCTGACCTCGCGCCTGACCGCGTTGCGTCACCAGCGGGAATTGCTCACCGAACGCTGGGAGGGCGATCTGCCGCTGGACATCCAGCAATTGCGCGCCGAGGAGCTGGCATTGCTTGATCAGCTCGCAGAACAAGGGCGCTCCTTACCGGCCGAGGTTCGTCATCAGTTCGTCGCGCTGCAACAGCAATTCGAAGCGCTCGCCTACAAGGCCGAACAGCTGACGGAAGACATGAGTGCAACCCTGCGCTCGCTGGCCTGGGCATTGCGTTGGGAACAGGCGCGGCTGTTGCAGCAACTGGAGCAGATTCTCGAATTGAGCGATGCGATACAGGAAGGGCGGGAAGCCAGCTGCATGTTCCGTGGCCAATCCAATCCCTTGCATCTGGATTTCACGCTCGCGACGATGAACGCCATCCGCGCCTTCAGCGCATTGCTGGTGGCCGGGCTGATCTGGATCGAAACCGCCTGGGACGGCGCGCGGGGCGGGATGATCCTGGTGGGAATCCTGTGTTCGTTGATGGCGACGTTCCCGCGACCTCTGATCGCCGCGCAGAGCTACGCCCGAGGGCTGGGACTGGCACTGGTGGTGTCGGCGTTCTATCAGTTCATGCTGGTCCCGACGATCAGTGATTTTGAAATGTTGGCCTTGATGCTCGCGCCGTTGCTGTATGTGATCGCGGTCGGACTGTCCAGCCCGGCCACCGCCGGTATCGGCATGGGGCTGGGACTGTCGAGTTTTTTGATGCTCGGTCCGCAGAACGTCGGTACCGGGCAGAACACCGCCATTCAATGGTTCGAATTTGCCGGGGCCTACGTCAGTGCGGCGATGTTGGCATTGATTGTCTATGCCTGGATTTTCCCGTTCCGTCCGGCCCTGCGCATCCGGCGCTTCTACAACGAGGCAAGGGAGCAGGTCTACGAACTGATCAAGAGTCCGGCCACCGACGAACAGCAATTTGCTTTCGAAAGCCGTATGGTCGATCGCCTGACCTCGATGCTGGGCGTGTTGCCGGCCGCCAATGATCGGGACCTGCAGCGTCTGTATGAAATCAGTCTCGGCTGTGTGGCGCTGGGTGTGGCCATACACCAGCTCAGGCAACAGGCGCAAAACAACACATTGCTCACCGACGCTTTTGGTCGACAGCTGGCGACGGCGTTGCGTCAGACCGGTCGTTTTGTCGCGGGCCGACCCGATGTGCCCCTGACGCCGTTGCTGACTACGCTGCATACGCTTGGCGATGAGCTGGATGCCTTGCATGTCGCCACCCATGAACACTTGTGGTCGGTGTTTCGCATGCGTGTGGCCCTGTTGATCGTGGTGTCGTTTCTGGAGCGACACGGCGAGCATTTGCAGCCCCATCGTTCTGAAGGAGAGCCCGTCCTTGCCCATTGATTTCGAGATTGGCGGCGTTTACCTGCCTCCCATCGCCCAGGCCCTGTTGCTGGCCATACCGGTTTTTTTATTTCTCGACTGGGGTTTGCGCCGGCTCGGCGTCCTGCGTTTTGTCTGGCACGAGGCGCTGTTCGAAGGCGCTCTGTATGCCTGTGTGTGCGCCACACTGATTCTGCTGATGGGAGCCTGAAACCTTGAAGACCTTGCTCACTCGATTGACGACATTGGCGGTGGTACTGCTGGCGATCGTGCTCGGCTGGTTTGCCTGGGAGCATTACACCCGGGCCCCGTGGACGCGGGATGCGCGGGTGAGGGCGGATGTGGTGACGCTATCGGCCGATGTTTCGGGCCGCATCGTCACGCTGGCGGTGCAGGACAACCAGCATGTCGACAAGGGGCAGTTGTTGCTGGAGATCGACCCGGCTCGCTACAGCCTCGCCGTCGAGCATGCGAAGCGCTCGGTGGAGGTTGCCAGGGCCACGCTCGGGCAGTCGCAAGCGGCCATTGTTGCCAGCGAAGCGTTGCTCAAACAGCGCCAGAGCGAAGAGCGCCGGCGACGTACGCTCAAGCAAGGGTTTGCGATTTCAGGGGAGGAGTGGGAGAAGTCGAGCACTGACGTAGCGGTGGCCCAAGCGGATCTGTTACGCAATCAGGCGAATCTCGGTCTGGCCGAAGCCAACGTGCAACTGGCGATTGCGGCATTGACCCAGGCTGAACTGGATTTGCAACGCACCCGTGTCGAAGCGCCGGTCAGCGGTTATGTCACCAACCTGCTGACCCGTCAGGGGGATTACGCGGTGGCCGGCGGCGCCTTGCTGGCGCTGGTGGACAGCGGCTCGTTTTATGTCAGCGGCTATTTCGAGGAAACCAAGCTGCCACGCATCGAGGAGGGCGACCGGGTGCGGATCGAATTGATGAGCGGGGAAAAATTCGGCGGCACCGTGCAAAGCATTGCCTTCGCCATTGCTGACCGGGAAAACGCGCCGGGCAGTCGATTGCTGGCCAACATCAACCCCAGCTACACCTGGGTGAAACTGGCGCAACGGGTGCCGGTGCGGATCGGCATCGATCCCGATTACGCAGGCAAGAACCGACTGAGAGCCGGCACCACCGCGACGGTCACCGTTCTGGAGAACACTGAAGGACAGGCGCAAAAAAGCCCCGCGACCGAATGATACGCGGGGCAAAAAATTGGTTGGTTGCGGCCAACCAAAGGAGCTCTTTAAAAAACGATTACTTGCTCGCGACCGTCTCTGGCTGCCAGCCGCCACCGAGGGCCTTGTAGATCGCAACGATGCCGCGATACAGGTCCACTTCGGCCTGGGCCTGGCTGTCTTCGGCATTCAGACGTTCACGCTGGGCGTCGAGCAATACGAGGAAATCGGTGGTGCCTTCGCGGTAGCGAATCTCGGCGAGGTCGGCAGCCTTGCGGCTCGATTCGCTCTGACGGATCAGCGAAATAAGACGTTGCTGACGTTTGCCGTAATCGCTGAAGGCGTTTTCCGACTCTTCCAGGGCCAGTAGCACTTGCTGCTCGTAGGTGGCCAGCGCGCCTTCGGCATCGGCATCGGCGCCGCGCAGGCGGGCCCGCACGCTGCCAAGGTCAAACGCCGCCCAGGTGATGCTCGGACCCAGTGCCCAGGCGTTGGCCGCCGAAGAACCGATCTGCGAACCACGCCCGGCTGTCCAGCCGAGGAAACCGCTGAGGCTGACCCGAGGGAACAGGTCGGCCTTGGCCACACCGATACGCGCAGTGGCCGAAGCCAGTTTGCGTTCGGCGCTGAGGATGTCCGGGCGACGTTGCAGCAGTTCGCCCGGATCACCGATCGGCAAGGCCTTGGCAATCGCCGGCAGGTCTTTCGGACTCAGGTCGACGGTCAGTTTGTCCGGACGCTCACCCAACAGGGTGGCGATGCGGTTTTTCTGCCGTACCTGTTCTGCCTGCAGTTGCGGCACGCTGGCCTCGACTGACGCCAGCCGTGCATCGGCCCGTTCCACATCGAGCTGATCGCCAACGCCGGCGTCACGCAGGCTGATGGTGATCTTGCGCGACTCCTGCTGGTTGTTCAGGTTGGCCAGGGCGATCTTTTCCCGCAGCTGGGCACCGCGCAGTTGACCATAAGCATCCACCAGTTCGGCAATCATGGTGACTTGCAGTTGGTACAGATCGGCTTCGGCCGCCTGCTGGTCGGCGTCGCTGGCCTCCAGATTGCGCTGGATGCGTCCGAACAGGTCCAGCTCCCAAGCCATGTCCAGCCCCAGATCATAGCGTTCGCTGTTGACCCGTTTGGTGGTCTGGCCCGGGATCTGACCTTTGGCCAGATCGCTGCTGGCGCGGCTGGTGATGGTCGGCATCGCATCGTTGCTGACGTCGTCGCGGATCGCCCGGGCAGCTTTCCAGCGGGCGAACGCCACGCGCAGTTCACGGTTGCCTTGCAGCGATTGAGTCACCAACTGGTTGAGGGTCGGATCGTCGAACTGCTGCCACCAGATGCCTTCGAATTTCGAACGGTCGAAGTTCTTCTGGCCGGCAGCGCCGTCGGTGGCGGACGTGATGTTCGCCGCCTCCGTCGTCGGGGTCTTGTAGTCAGGGCCGACGGCGCAGGCACTCAGGGCCAGCACCAGCAGGCTCGGCAGGAAGACTTTCAGACTCATTGGTGCGCCTCCAGTGGCTTTTGAAGATTTTGCGCCTTGGCCGCTTTGCGAGCTTCACTGCGCTCCACGAAGTTACGGATCAGCACATAGAACACAGGGGTCAGCAGCAGACCGAAGAAGGTCACACCCAGCATCCCGGAGAACACCGCCACACCCATGGCATGACGCATCTCGGCACCGGCACCGCTGGAGAACACCAGTGGCACCACACCCATGATGAACGCGAACGAGGTCATCAGGATTGGCCGCAGACGCAGACGGCAGGCTTCCAGTACAGCGGCCAGCGGATCAAGACCTTCCTGCTGTTTGTCCTTGGCGAACTCGACGATCAGAATCGCGTTCTTACAGGCCAGGCCCACCAGTACGATCAAACCGATCTGGGTGAAGATGTTGTTGTCGCCGCCAGAGATGATCACACCGGTGATGGCCGACAGCAGGGTCATCGGTACGATCAGGATCACCGCCAGTGGCAGGCTCCAGCTTTCGTATTGAGCCGCGAGCACCAGGAACGCCAGCAATACGCAGAGCGGGAACACGAACAGCGCGGTGTTGCCGGACAGAATCTGCTGGTAGGTCAGGTCGGTCCACTCGTAGGTCATGCCGTTCGGAAGTTCATCCTTGAGCAGTTTCTCGATGGCTTTTTCGGCCTGTCCGGAGCTGTAGCCCGGGGCTGCCGCACCATTGATTTCAGCGGTGATGAAGCCGTTGTAGTGCATCACGCGATCCGGGCCCGACGTGTCGCTGACCTTGATGAAGGTCGCCAGCGGGATCATTTCGCCTTTGTTGTTGCGTACTTTCAGCTGGCCGATCTGGTCAGATTCGAGGCGGAACTGCTGTTCAGCCTGAACGTTGACCTGATAGGTACGACCGAAGCGGTTGAAGTCGTTGGCATACAGCGAACCCAGGTAGATCTGCAGGGTGTCGAAGATGTCGCTGACGGCCACGCCATGGGTCTTGGCTTTTTCCCGGTCGATGGCGGCATCGACTTGCGGCACGTTCACGGTGTAGCTGGTGAACAGGTTGGCCAGTTCCGGAACGTTATGGCTCTTGGCAATAATGTTCATGGTCTCTTTGTACAGCTCTTCGTAGCCCAGGTTGCCCCGGTCTTCGATTTGCAGTCGGAAACCACCAATGGTGCCCAGACCTTGTACCGGCGGCGGTGGAAAAATCGCCATGTAGGCTTCCTGAATCCCGGCGTACTGGCCGTTCAAGGCACCGGCAATCGCACCGGCGGACATGCTCGGGTCTTTACGCTCTTCGAACGGTTTCAGGGTCACGAACACGATGCCGGCGTTCGGGCTGTTGGTGAAGCCGTTGATCGACAGGCCCGGGAACGCTACGGCGCTTTCCACGCCCGGCTGTTTCAATGCCAGGTCGGACATGCGCTTGATCACGTCTTCGGTACGATCCAGGCTTGCGGCGTCCGGAAGTTGCGCGAAGGCCACCAGATATTGCTTGTCCTGGCCAGGTACGAAACCGGTCGGTGTGCTGGAAAAACCGAAGAAGGTCAGCACCATCAGGCCTGCGTACAGGAAGAGGGCGATGCCGCTGCCACGGATGACCCGGCGCACGGTGCCGACGTAGCCATGACTGGCACGGTCGAAGAACCGGTTGAACGGACGGAACAGCCAGCCACCGAAGATCTTGTCCAGCACTCGCGAGAAACGGTCTTTCGGTGCGTCATGACTTTTCAGCAAAACAGCGGCCAGCGCTGGCGACAGGGTCAGCGAGTTGAAAGCCGAGATTACGGTCGAGATAGCAATGGTCAGTGCGAACTGCTTGTAGAACTGACCGGTGAGACCCGAGATGAATGCCGCCGGTACGAACACCGCACACAGCACCAGCGCCGTGGCAATGATCGGGCCCGTAACTTCACCCATGGCCTTTTTGGTCGCATCGAAGGGGTTGAGCCCCAGTTCAATGTTCCGCTCGACGTTCTCCACCACCACGATGGCGTCGTCCACCACGATACCGATCGCCAGTACCAGGCCGAACAGCGACAGGGCGTTGAGCGAGAAGCCGAACAGGTGCATCACCGCAAACGTACCGATCAACGATACCGGCACCGCCACCAACGGAATGATCGACGCGCGCCAGGTCTGCAGGAACAGGATCACCACCAGAACCACGAGAATCAGTGCTTCGAAGAGGGTGTGAACCACCGCCTCGATGGAGCCGCGCACGAAGATCGTCGGGTCATAGACGATGCTGTAGTCCATGCCTTGCGGGAAGCTTTTCTTCAGTTCTTCCATCTTGCCGCGAACTTCGTTCGAGATTTCGATGGCGTTGGAACCAGGACGCTGGAAGATCGGGATTGCCACGGCCGGCTGGTTGTTCAGCAACGAACGCAGGGCGTATTGACTGGAACCCAGCTCGACGCGGGCAATGTCCTTCAGACGAGTGATTTCACCGTTGTCGCCTGCGCGAATGATGATGTTCTCGAATTCTTCCTCGGAGACCAGACGGCCCTGAGTGTTGACCGACAGCTGGAAGCTCTGGGCATTCGGGGCAGGAGGCGCGCCCAGTTGACCAGCGGCCACCTGACGGTTCTGCTCACGAATCGCGGTCACCACATCAGTGGCGGTCAGATTGCGCGAAGCGGTCTTGTTCGGGTCCAGCCATACACGCAGCGAGTAGTCGCCCATACCGAACAGCTGCACGTCACCCACGCCACCGAGGCGAGCGAGCTCGTCCTTGATGTTGAGGATTGCGTAGTTGGACAGGTACAGCATGTCGTAGCGTTTGTCTGGCGAGGTCAAGTGCACAACCATGGTCAGGTCGGGCGAAGCCTTGTCGACGGTGATACCGATGCGCGTCACTTCTTCTGGAAGCTTCGGCTCGGTCCGGGTCACGCGGTTCTGAACTTGCACCTGTGCGTTGTCCAGGTCGGTGCCCAGAGCGAAGGTGATGGTCAGGGTGATCTTGCCGTCAGCGGTGGATTGCGAGGACATGTACAGCATGTTCTCGACGCCGGTGATGGCCTGCTCCAGCGGAGCCGCCACGGTTTCACCGATGACTTTCGGGTTGGCGCCCGGGAAGTTGGCACGCACGACCACGGTCGGTGGCACGACTTCCGGGTATTCACTGATCGGCAACTGGAACAGCGAAATCGCACCGGCGATCAGAATCAACAGCGACAGTACCGCTGCGAAGATCGGCCGTGAAATGAAGAATTGGGAAAAATTCATCGAAGTTGTCGTCCCTTAACCGCGTGGGGTCGCAGCAGCCAGTTTCACAACCGAACCCGGCGCGCCTTTGGCAGGTGCGACTTTAGGCAGGTTGCTGGCTTCCAGCGCTTGTCGTTGTTGAGCGAGAGCGGCAATGGTTTGCTCGCTGGCCATGGGAATCACTTCAGGCGAAACCGGGGAGCCCGGGCGAACCCGTTGCAGACCCTTGACGACGATCGTGTCGTCCTTGTTCAGGCCGCTGCGCACGATACGCAGGCCTTCGATCTTCGGACCGAGTTCGACGGCGCGGTAGGCAGTCTTGTTGTCGCCATCCATCACCAGCACGAACTTCTTGCCGAGGTCGGTACCGACCGCTTCGTCGTTGATCAGCATGGCGTTGTAGGTGCCGCTGCCGACCAGTTTCAAGCGTGCATACAGACCCGGGGTGTAGCTGCCGTCGCTGTTGTCGAACACCGCGCGACCACGGATGGTGCCGGTCTTCGGGTTGACCTGGTTATCGATAAAGTTCATCTGGCCCAGATGCGGGTTGCCGTCTTCATTGGACAGGCCCATGTACACCGGAGTGGTGGCGCCGCGCTGACCTTGACGGGCGAGTTGGGTGTATTTGAGGAACACACGCTCGTCGGCGTCGAAGTAGGCGTAGACCTTGTCGGTGGACACCACACTGGTCAGCGGAGTGGTGTCGGCGGTCACCAGGTTGCCGGCAGTGATCTCGGCACGGCTGACGCGACCGCTGATCGGGGCGGTGACGCGGGTGAAACTCAGGTTCAGTTTGGCCAGATCCAGCTGCGCTTGCAGGGCACCGACTGCAGCGCGTGCTTCTTGTGCAGCGCTGGTGCGCGAGTCGGCCAGTTCGGCGGAGATCGCGTTGCTGGCACGCAGTCGTTCGCCACGACCAGCTTCGTTTTCACTACGGGTGGCGTTGGCGCGGGCCTGGGCAACCAGCGCTTCGAGGCGGCGGACCTCGGCCTGGAACGGACGCGGGTCGATCTGGAACAGCAGGTCGCCTTTCTTGACCAGCGCACCTTCGGTAAAGGCGACTTCGTCGATCTGGCCGGAGACCCGCGGACGGATTTCAACGGTTTCCGGCGCTTCGAGGCGCCCGGTGAATTCGTCCCACTCGTTGACCGGTTGTTCCAGCACCTTGGCCACGCTGACTTTGGCAGCAGGCATGGTGGCGGCGGTTTCCGGTGTCTTGCCGCAGGCGCTCATCACCAGCACGGCCAACATAGCCAACGGAAAGCGCAAATGTTTGAGTGATTGTTCCATGGATGCATCCGCCAATGTATTGAAGATGGGCGGATGATGCTCGGCGGGTAGGAAGCAAACGAATCGAATGACACGAAGGTAACTATCATTCGGAATGATATAAGCCCGAGCGAAGCCCTCTAGCATGCACCTTTCGTTAGGTGGCTATCAATTTGGCTGATGACAATTCTGTGTTGCGCGATCTGCAACTGTCGCGATTGAACCTGCGCGGTGAGGATTACGCGACGATTAAATGTCCGGCAGAAGTGACCAGGCCCTGGCGCCCCTCACGCTCAACGCTCAGCCAGCGCTGATGTATGCGTACTGCGCAGATAGCGCGCGGGTGGGCTGCCCAAGGTTTTGCGAAACATGCTGATGAAGGAACTGACGGATTCGTAGCCCAACGCTTCAGCCGTCCTTTGTACGGATTTCCCCTCGGCCAGGCTTTGCAGCGCGACGATGATCTGCCATTGCTTGCGCCACTGGCCAAAAGTGAGCCCGGTTTCGGCTTTTATAAGTCGGGCCAGCGAGCGTTCGCTCATCGCCACCTGTTGTGCCCAATTGGCCATGGTGGCGCGGTGGGCGGGGTTCTGGGCCAAGGCCCGAGCGATCGTGCGTAGCGGTTTGGAGGCGGGCAGTGGCAGATAAAGCTGTTCGGTCGGCGCCTGTTCAAGCTCTTCCAGCAGCACACCGGCCAGCCGTGAGGTGCGCGACTCAGCAGGGTAATCCTGCGCCTGATCGCTCAGGTGCAGGATCAACTGCAGAATCAGCGGCGACAGCGCCAGGGTGCAGCAGTGATGAGGCATTGATGCGGCGCCGGGTTCGATGAACAGGAAACACACCTGACCATTGGCAGTAACGCGGTTGCTGTGCGCAATGCCACCGGGGATCCAGACGCCGAAACCTGACGGGACCATCCACACACCATCTTCTCCCGTACAGACAATGCCGCCGCGATACGCCACGACCAACTGGCCTTTGCGGTGCTTGTGTTCGGCGGACTCACTGTCGTTGCGCTGGGGTGCGAGCATCAACGCGACGGCAGGTTGCGCGAGGTTGTCGTATTCGAATTGATCGACTTGCAAGGGCTGAGCTTCGGCCATGGAGGGGCGCCGCTTGTCTGGATTTGATTATATTTTGGCAGTCTACTCAATATCGGCAAGCGTGGTGATTCCTTAGCATTTTCAACACGCCCGACACGGCCGGGCGAACGCTGAAAATCTGGATTCGGGTGCTTGTCATGCTTAATGAAGTCTCAATTGCCAACCTCTACTTTCCTCCTTTGTTCATATACCTCGGCACGACATTTCTGGCCTACAGAGTCATTGAACGTGTAACCCGTCATTGGCTGGACAGCGCGTGGCACCCCGCGCTCGCACGTTTCTTCGTCTCGCTCATCGTTCTCTCGGCGCTGGTCGTCCATTACTGAGCGAGGGTCACCATGTCTATCGTCAAAATTCTCAAACCTGCCGTTACTCTCGTACTGGGTTCATTAGCGCTGATGTTCTGCCTGCAACTCTGGCGCGCCTATGTACTGGCGCCCTGGACGCGGGACGGTCGCGTGAGTGCGCAGGTTGTGCGGATTGCACCGGAGGTGTCCGGGCAAATCAATCAATTGGCGGTCAGCGAAAACCAATGGGTGGCCAAGGGCGATTTGCTGTATCGCATCGATGCGCGCTCTTATCGACTGGCACTGCAGCAGCGCATGGCGGAGTTGACTGAATCACGCAGTGTGTTCGACCAGCGCAACGCTCAATTCAAGCGTCGTACACAACTGGCCGGAGCCATCGCCCGGGAAGAGGTCGACAACGCCGCGCGTGAACTGGCGGTGGCCCAATCGCGGCTGGACGCGGCACGCAGCCATCTTGCCCAGGCGCAACTCGACCTTGAGCGCACCACGATCCGTTCGCCGGTCGATGGCTACGTCACGCAACTGCGACTGCACCCAGGCGATTACGCAGATGCTGGGCATACCAACCTGTTTGTGGTCGACGGTTACAGTTTCTGGATCACCGGTTATTTCGAAGAGACCAAGTTACCGGGTGTGCGTATCGGCGCGCCGGTGTCAATCAAACTGATGGGTTTCGCGCCGTTGCTCCAAGGCCACGTCGCGAGTATGGGCAGGGGAATTGCGGACACCAATGAGGTGCGCAACGACAGCGGTTTGCCCGAGGTGAGCCCGACCTTCAGCTGGATTCGCCTGGCCCAGCGTGTGCCGGTGCGGATTGAGCTGGACAACGTACCGGAGGGCGTGGAGTTGGCAGCGGGCATGACCGCCAGCGTCGAAGTCACGCAGCCCGACGCGGTGAAGCGCTGGCGCCTCATCCATTGGTTGCAGGCATTCATGTGATGACCCGTCTGTTAATACGGCTGTTTGCGGCAATCCCTCGGCCCTGGGCGGCTGGCACTTTCGCCTACGTATCGCGCAGCGTCCTGGCGGCAGGATTGGCGCTGTGGCTCGGCTTTCAGCTGCATCTGGACTCGCCGTTCTCGGGCGCCTCCACGGTGTTGTTGCTGGTGCAGCCGGTACAAGGCGCGGTTCGCGGCAAGGGCTTCTACCGGATGCTGGGGACTTTGGCAGGTTTGTTCGCAGCTTGCGTCCTGACCGGGCTGTTCGCCCAACAGATGTTGCTGTTCTTGCTCGGCATCGGCCTGTGGCTGGGCTTGTGTGTGGCGGCGATGACCGTGTTGCGTCATTACCAGGCCACCGCTGCCGTCGTGGCCGGATATACCGTTTGCCTCGCATTGGGTCCCGCCATCGTCGCGCCACAAAAGGCTTTTGAGCACATCGTGACCCGTGGCACAGCGGTGGCAATCGGCGTGCTTTGCCTGAGTCTGGTGGTCACGCTGTTCAGCTCGAGGACCATGGAGTACAAAATCAGACGCACGCTCGCCGAAGTATGTGCCCGCAGTGCCAGGCTGCTTGCGATGCACCTCTCGGGCGAACAGCGCGCCGAGCGGTTTACACAGGCTCATCAGCTCGCTATCGATATCGGCAAAGTGGACGATTTGTTGGGGCTGGGACGCGGTGAGTCAGCGCTGCTTCGCGCGCGGCAATCGGCGATTCAGGCAGGGCTGGCGCATTTACACGCCGTGGTGCTCGATATGCACTACGACCGTTGCGGCATGGAAACCGAGCCGCCGTTGCTCGCCCAAACAAGTGCGGCGCTGCTCGCGCTGAGTAACCGGATAAGCGACGACTATCACGCCTGTGCCCAGACCGTGAGGCAACTGCGTGTTCAGGTGGAGGCTTGCGCGGGGGCAACCCCCGGCGTACGACCATTCTGCGAACAATTGACCGACCTGAGCGAAGCCTTGCAACACTTTTCCAGCCTCGATCACCCTCGCCGGCAACCGGTAAGGGTCGTGCGTTTCCACCGCAACTACGCCGATGCCGCACGCAACGGCTGCAGGGCACTGCTCGCCTTACTGGCCGCCGGCGCCATCTGGTATCTCAGCGGTTGGGGTCAGGGCCCCACGCTGCTAGCTGTCGTTGGGCCCTGCTGCACACTGCTGGCGACCGCTCCCGCGCCGGAACAAGGCATGGCCGGTTTTATCCGGGGTACATTTTATGCCGTGGTCGCCGCTGCGCTGTGCAAGTTTCTGCTGTTGCCGCAGATCAACGATTTCCCCCTGTTGCTGCTGATGCTGGCGGCATTCTGGTCGTTCGGGATTCATGCGACGAGTCAG
This sequence comes from Pseudomonas sp. B15(2017), assembly GCF_002113215.1. Taxonomy (NCBI): domain Bacteria; kingdom Pseudomonadati; phylum Pseudomonadota; class Gammaproteobacteria; order Pseudomonadales; family Pseudomonadaceae; genus Pseudomonas; species Pseudomonas sp. B15(2017). The sequence goes on along the minus strand of NZ_NEJZ01000008.1, from coordinate 134,991 downwards.
CCTCGCCACGCGCTGCAAGGGGTTGCTTACCTGATCGGCTTCAACACCTTGGTGAGTACTGGCGGTACGGCGGTCTATGATTTCGCTGATTTTGCCAATCAGTCGCTCGCCTGGTTCGTGGCCATGGCCGTCTGCCTGTTGGCGTTCCAGATGATGCCGAGAGACAGAGCACGGGATGTTCAAGCACTGAAGCGCTCTATTCAAAGGGGCATCCGGTCACTGCTGCGTCGTGCAGACACTATCAATCACCCGCAATGGCAATCGAAACAGCAGCATCGAATCGTTACATTGAAGAATCTGCTTGGCACCGATATCAAGCTTGATGACCGAGCTGGATGGCTGTCGCTGCAATTGAGTAAGCAATTGAACCGAATTCAACAGTGCACGGACGAAATGGACCCTGATTCTGCCGTCGCCCAATGTGCGCGAGCCAGCATTCGGCGAATGGCTCGATGTTCGGGTGAGCCGGGGATCACTGCAGTACAGGCACGGCGCACAGCAAAAGCGATGAGCCGGCTCGGTGCGGAACATCTGGCGATTGTTTACAAAGAACTCGCCTGGCTGCTGGAGCAATACGCAATCATCGCGAGTCCCGTTACACGCAAGAAGCAACCAGCGAACCTTCGCTCTAACATGACTTGATATTCATACTTCGACGTTTGGCCAATCCCGGACCCTGTGTTTATGAGAGATCTGCCCCCGACCGCAACCTTGCGTGCTTTCGAAGTGTCTACCCGGCACCCGACTTTCACCGCCGCCGCGCAGGAATTGCATGTGACCCAAAGCGCGGTCAGCCATCAGCTCCGGCATTTGGAGGAACTTTGGGGCCTGCAGCTGTTTGAACGCGGCAAGTCGTTACGGCTTACGCCTGCGGGCGCTACCTTGGCGCCGATTGTGCGCGAGTTCTTCATGAGCCTTGAGGCGACGCTGGCTGATTTGCGGGAGCAAAAGGGCAGGGTCCGGCTCAGCGTCAGCACAACCTATTCCTTCGCGCTGAAATGGCTGCTGCCACGCTTGCCGAACCTGGCCCGCCAGCACCCGGAACTGTTGGTGTCGCTGGACACCACGGACGAGGTGATCCATTTCGCCAGCAGCGAAGCCGATGTCGCGATTCGCTTGGGCAAGGGCAATTATCCTGGTCTGTATTCGCAGTTTTTGTTCGGTGAGCAGGTTTTCCCGGTGGCCAGTCCCGAACTGCTGCAGCGTGTCGGAATGCCGGGCAGTCCTGCCGACTTGTTGCAGTTGCCGCTGCTGGCTCGTGACGGCGCTGAGCTCGCGCCGAAATGGGAAGTGTGGTTCCAGTCCGTCGGGCTGGCGTTTTCGCCACTGCGGGAAAGCGTCAGGTTTGGCGACACCAATATGACGGTGGAGGCGGCTTTGCTCGGCCAGGGTATTGCTCTGGTGCGCAGTGGGCATGTCGAGAACGAAATCGGCGATGGCCGTCTGGTGCGGCTGTTCGATGTGCCGTTTCAGTCGCCGCTCGCTTATTACTTCGTTTGTCCCAAGGGCGTTGAGACGCAGCCGCACATTGAGTGTTTTCGCGAATGGTTACTCGGTGAGGCGCTGATAGTGCAGGGCGGGCAAGTTTCAAGACATGAATAATCACTCATGGTGCAATGAGGAGTCTTCTCTGTAATCCTGCCGTTCGGGCTGCCTAAAATGGCCAATGCCTACTCATCTCGTCCTCCTTGTCCTGTTCGCCGCGCTGCTGCACGCCGGCTGGAATGCACTGTTGCGCGGCGGTGTCGATCGGCTCTGGTCGATGACGGTGATGTGCGTTGCAATTGCCACGGTTTGCGCAGTTGCCGCGATGTTCATGGCAGCGCCTGCACCTCAGAGCTGGGGATACGCGCTGCTGTCGGCCTTGCTGCATGTCGGCTACAACCTGTTTCTGGTGCGCAGTTACCGGGTCGGCGATCTGGGACAGATTTATCCGATTTCGCGCGGCTCATCACCTGCGTTGATTACGCTCGGCGCCGTGTTGTTTGCCGGCGAAACCATCACCCCCGGCCAGTTGCTCGGCATTGCGCTGGTGTCAGGCGGAATCATTTCGCTGGCCTTCCGGGGACGCAGCCTGTCGGTGCCAAGCCTGCCTTATGCACTGGGAACCGGTTGCTTTATCGCGGCTTATAGCGTGATCGACGGCATTGGCGCGCGGCTTTCCGGTGCGCCGCTTGCCTACACGGTGTGGATGAGTGCCTTGTGGGGCGTGCTGATGCCGGCGGTCTACATCGGTCTGCGCGATGCCCGCAGCCTGTTTTCGATCCGGCCCGGAATGTTCGCTGCGGCAATGGGTGGGCTGGTCTCTCTGCTTGCTTATGCAATCGTAATTTACGCGATGAACGAAGCCCCGCTGGGCGCGGTGTCAGCCTTGCGTGAAACCAGCGTGCTGTTCGCGGCGTTGCTTGGGTACCTGTTCCTCGGTGAAACACTTACCGTCCGCCGGATGCTGGCCTGTGTGGTGATCGCCAGCGGCGCGATCATCATCGGCTGACTCGGCTTCATCTGCCAAGGAGTAATTTCATGGTTAACGTCTCGCAGACTCCGCTGATTCTGATCACAGGTGGCAGTCGGGGAGTGGGCGCCGCCACCGCCCGACTCGCCGCTGAACAAGGCTACGACGTCGCGATAAGTTACGTTGCCAATGACGCCGCCGCGCTGAAGGTTGCGGCAGATGTCGAAGCGATGGGACGCAAGGCGTTGGCGATGCGCGCCGACAGTGCCGACCCCGAGCAGGTCGCAGGGCTTTTCACAGCAATCGACCACACGTTCGGGCGCATCGATGTCCTGGTCAATAACGCTGGCGTGCTGGCGCAACAGTCACGCCTTGAGGACCTTGGCTTCGAGCGCATGCAGCGCATCTTTGCGGTCAATGCTCTCGGGCCGATACTGTGCGCCCAGCAGGCTGTGAAACGCATGTCCCGGCGGCATGGCGGTGCGGGCGGCGTGGTGATCAATGTCTCGTCGGCTTCGGCGCGCTTGGGCAGTCCGAATGAATATGTCGACTACGCGGCCTCGAAAGGCGCGCTGGAAACATTCACCATCGGGTTCGCCAAAGAGGTGGCCCGCGAGGGTATTCGCGTCAACTGTATCCGCCCGGGTCACATCTATACCGACATGCACGCCAGTGGCGGCGAGCCGGGACGGGTTGATCGGGTCAAGGACTCGATCCCGATGGGCCGGGGCGGCCAGCCGGAGGAAGTGGCGCGGGCCATCTTGTGGTTGGCCAGCGCGCAGGCCTCGTTTGTTACCGGTACATTCCTGGACGTAACGGGCGGTAAATGAGTCGGGCGGGCTGTAATAGCGAGGTGCGCCTGAAGTGATCAGATGAACAAACGCCCGGCGAAATCTAGAGACTGTCAGGGTCGCCGAAGAACATCTGAATCCGCGACCGCAACCACCTTTCCCCCGGATCGTTATCCTGCGACCCACGCCAAGCCATGTGCAGTTCAAACGTACGAGTAGGCAACGGTGGATCTTCCGCGCGCAGACCGCCAGCCGCTGTCAGTGCTTCCGCCGTGTAATCGGGAACGGTCGCTACGATGTCGGTGCCCGCCAGCAGCGTACCGAGTCCATTGAACTGCGGCACCGCCAGTACCACATGCCGTTTACGCTCGAGTTTTTCCAGCTCTTCATCGACGAAACCACTGAGGTCGCCGGCAAACGACACCAGCGCATGCGGACGGGCGCAGTAATCGTCCAGGCTCAGTGGTCCCGGCACAGTATCGGCGCGCAGTAGTTTGGGTGCGCTGCGGCGCAAGACCTTGCGTTTGGCGTTGGCCGGCAGGTCGGTGGTGTAGCTGACGCCGATGGAGATTTCACCGGAGGCAAGCAGGCCGGGCATCAGGATGTAGTTGACGCGGCGCACCACCAGCACGATGCCGGGCGCCTCGGCGCGCAGGCGCTTGAGCAGCATCGGCAGCAGCGCGAACTCGACGTCATCAGACAGGCCGATGCGAAATACAGAGGTGCTGGTGGCCGGGTCGAACTCTGCCGCTCGGCTGACTGCGGTTGAAATGGAGTCGAGGGCCGGAGAGAGCAGGGCGAAGATTTCCACCGCGCGGGCGGAAGGCTCCATGCTGCGTCCGGTGCGCACGAACAAAGGGTCGTCGAACAGGCCGCGCAGGCGAGAAAGTGCCGCGCTGATCGCCGGCTGGCCGAGAAACAGCTTTTCCGCCGCACGGGTCACGCTGCGCTCATGCATCAGCGTTTCGAACACGATCAACAGGTTGAGGTCGACACGACGCAGGTCATTACGATTCATCTGGAGTCCTGGCAGAGTCATCAAGCTTGACGAGAGCGACCATATGAGAACAATGGCCGGCATGAATCTTACGGGGAAAGGCTGGTAGTCTGCACCGGGTAATTCAGCTTTACTGAGAAGCTGGCAGCAGTTTTTTCATGGATTTTCTCAATGCTGACCATGCTGCGGAATCAATGACAGGCATGTCGACTATTAATAGCCACTGATAGTCTTGGCTGGAAAGCCCAGATAGAGTTCAGGGCATTAGAGGTTACTTTGACGAGGTTTGCGATGTCCCGCACGATCCGTTTTCACAAGTTTGGTCCAGCCGAGGTGCTCAAATGCGAAGAGCATGCGGCTGCTCAGCCAGGTCCTGGCGAAGTGCAGGTGCGTGTCGAGGCGATCGGCATCAGCTGGTATGACACGCTGTGGCGCCAGAATCTGGCGTCGTCCCAGGCGCGTCTGCCTTCGGGCCTCGGTCATGAAATGGCCGGCGTAGTCACAGCCATCGGCGATGGCGTCGAAGATCTGGCCGTGGGCGACAAGGTGGCCAGTTTCCCGGCCGAAAGCCCCAATGATTACCCGGTCTACGGCGAACTGATCGTTCTGCCGCGCACCGCGCTGACCCGTTATCCGGACGTGCTCAGCCCGATTGAGGCCAGCGTGCATTACACGCCGCTGTTGATCGCCTATTTCGGTTACGTTGATCTGGCACGGGTCAAACCCGGGCAGTTCGCCCTGGTGACTGACGCCAGCCACTGCGCCGGGCCGTCCTTCGTACAGTTGGGCAAGGCGCTGGGTGTGCGGGTGATTGCTGCCACCAAAACGGCGGAAGAGCGTGAGTACCTGCTGTCTCTCGGTGCCGAGAAAGTAATCGTCACCGAAGAAGAAGACCTGTTGATGCGAATCAACAAGATCACCGACAACCGTGGCGTCGACGTTGTGTTCGATGGTCTCGGCGGACCGCAGATGTCGCTGCTTGGCGATGTGCTGGCTCCCCGTGGCAGCCTGGTGCTTTACGGCCTGCAGGGCGGCAACCAGACGCCGTTCCCGGCCTGTGCCGCGTTTCAGAAGAACATTCAGTTCTTCGTGCATTGCATCGGCAACTTCACCGGCAAGCCGGAGCTCGGCATCATTCAGGACCATGTCGCCTTGCAGCGCGCCTTGCGTGATATCAACCAGCTCACTGCCGACCGTGTGCTGCTGCCGCTCAAGACTCGTGTGTTCCCGTTCAACGAGTTTGTCGAAGCACATCGCTACATGGACGAGTGCCCATGCCGCGAGCGGGTTGCCCTGCAAATCGAACCTGCCTGATCTTCCCTGTCAGAGTCCGTGGCCCCACGGACTCTTGTGCGTTTTATCCTTCAGACATCGAGAAACCCTGGGCCAGAAGCCTGGGGATGTTCAGCAACTGAACTGGTTTTTACTCTCGATCTGTATCTTCTAATTGCCCTCCAGACGCTGATAATTGAATGACTACTTTCATCTCAAGGAATGAGCTATGTCTGTGCATTCTGTTTGTGTCGTACAGCATCAATCGGCTGTTTATCATTGCGCCTCAAACTTTTGTTTAAAGTTTGTAGGGGTGCAATGTAATCCCTTCTTTTTTTCTTGTGCTAATTATATGCAGGGAGTTGTAAGAAGTTTCCTAGGAAAACTTTATCCCGGAAGGCGCCCAGTAGTGACGGGGCTTTCGGCGGTGTCGGCCGTGATTCCTAAATGTCGCTGGCTCAACTGTTTCAAATAACTACAAAAGCTTAAGTGTTAGCATTTCAGCGACTATTAATTAATGAAGAATGATTGTGCGTCCGCCATTCGTGGCCGTGCGATATAAAACCTTTGAGACCGGGTGAAGTACTGATGAGCGCGATCCATGATCAGGCAATGAATTATGTCTACCAGCAAGTATTGCAGCGACTGCTGAGTTTCTTTTCCCGTGCCGAGCGCACGGCATTGCAGCTGTTGATCCAGCGCCTGGCAGTTGCTGCCGGGGGCATGGATCGCATCGGTGAATTCAAGATATTTGCCATCCAGTCCGGCACACGCGACTGCTGCTACAGCCTGGCCCTTTTGCGTGCAGCCCAGTTGAGCATCGCCGGGCGCGCGCCTGCCACGTTTCAGTTGCGTGTTGCCACCTTGCGTTGCAATGGCGTACCGGCTTCGGCATTGCACAACATGCACCGCAGCTTCAGTGCGCTGTTCCTGTATGACGATCCACGCGTAGAACTTTTGATGGTGGATCATCGCGAGATCCTGCCATTCAACCATCTGGCGCCTGTCTGCGACGAGGGGCGCGAAGCCGGCAGGCTCAACCTGCTGATGGTAGGACATCGCCGCGACCGGGATGAGCCGTTGACGCTTTGGGATGACCTGTACCTGACCACCGCCGAGTTCTACGGTCAGGTCGCCCGCTGGAGCAACGGTGTCGACGCCTTGATCAACAGCGACAACGCGCGTCGTCAGGAGCAGTTTCTCGATGGCCTCGACCGGGCCGTGCGCAAGGTCGGCATGGGCGGGTTGTCGCGCAAGGGCGGCGGGTTCGATGAACTGTTCAGTTTGCTCGACAGCCTCGGCAGCGATTGTTATCGCGAGCTCTATGCCCAGGAGGATCGGGTACCGTGGCGACCGCTCGGTGAGTTCGAAGCCTGCCGTCGTACCAGCTATATCGGCATCGACGACATGGTGGTCGGCAAAATGGAGGAACGCTGGCCCTTGCTCAGCGATTTCCTCGGCTTTCAGGCCGACGATCTGATGCTTGAGGCGCGAACCGGCGAGTGTGCCGATCCCCTGGTCGGCGCCTACCTGCAAGGTTTGCAGGCCAGCTATACCGAAGGACGCACCTATGGGGCCGGGGTCTCGGAGTATCAGCAGCAATGTCTGGCAACGATGCGCCGCAGGAACACACCTGAGCAGGTTTGCGAACGCTTTAAATCGGCGTTCGGCAATCTGTTCGATCTCGCGGAGCACCAATCGCTGGCCGCGGCTTCCCTGCAAAAGAATTTCGGCCTCAATGAACAGCAACTGGTTTGCCTGCTGTTCGCACCTTTCATCAACGCTGGCGCCGGCCTCGAGCGATTCCTGCGCACCTGTCATCCGGGCATGCTGGTTGCCATGCCGGATCTGCACCGTGCCATGCAAGGCTTGCACGCTCCGGAGCAGGTCTTGCAATGGATGACCGATGTCAGCGGCCTGCCACTGCGACTGATCTGCCGGTTGTACGCAATGGAAGCGATCCAGATGGACGGACATGTTCCCAAAGCGCAGGAGTTACTCGAGCACGAGGCCACTCTGGACGACCGTTCGGCGGAAGGTTGAGTGGGGTTTTGTTGTCCGGCCACGGGGACAAGTCTGCGGACGTACGCTCATGAGTGAGCCAAGAGAATCCGACTTTGCCTATCAGGCGGTCTATCGTTACCTGACACAGCTGATCAGCGAACCGGGCAATCAGGAAGCCATTCGACTGCCGTCGCTACGGCAACTGGCGGAACGGCTGAATGTGTCGATTTCGACCATTCAATACGCCTATGCGTTGCTGGAAAAAGAAGGCCGGGTCTATTCCGTGGCCAAATCCGGATATTTCGCGCGGCCGACATCGACAGTCATGCCACCCGGGTGCGGCAGTGATTTGCTGGAAACGGTTTACGTGAATGCCAGACGCTTCGGCATGCAAGTATTGAGTGCCGATGAGCCCGCGTCGATCCAACCCCTGGATCGTCCCTTGCTGATGCTTGAACGCGAGTTGTTGCGCCAGTATCCCCGGCACTTGCAGACGCTGGCCCAGCCTTGCGGCGAACTGGAACTGCGCACGTTGCTGGCTGCCCGCTACACCACATCGGCCGCCCATTGCTGGCACGCCGAAGACGTCTATATCGGTGCCGATCTGCGAGGGGTGCTGGAAATCCTGATCGCCGCCCTTGAGCTGCGCCACGCAACCGTGGTGATCGAGTCGCCGTGTGACTGGATGATTCTGCGTCTGTTCCAGTCCGCCGAGGTTCGGGTGATCGAGCTGCCGCTACAGCCAGATGGCGCATTCGACCCGCAGAAACTGCAGAGGCTACTCGCAAACGAGCGGGTGCGACTGATCCTGCTGTCCTCCAGATTGAATATGCCCCATGGCAGCCGCATTCCTCTGTCCAGCCGTCAGGCGATTGCGCGGTTGCTTGTGAAGCATGGCACCTGGCTGCTGGAAAATGATTGTCACGGCGAGTTGCTGGACGACGCCGAAGAAACGCCGCTGCGCGAGCTGGTGGATCCCGACCGCCTGTTGGTGTTTTCCATGTTCGAAAACGTCATCGGGGTCGAAGCGCCCTATGGTTTTGTACTGGCGCGACAATGGCGTACGGACCTTCAGCGTCACTTCCTGCTGCGTTCGTTCCGCCTGTCACCGATCCGCCAGAAGGCCATCGCCCGACTCTACGCGAGTGGGCGAGTGGACCAGCATTTGCCGATGCTCAAGTGCTTGCTCAGAGAGCGTCGAACGCAATGGATCGATTTGATACGTGAACGTCTGGGCGACTTTCTGCAGGTTGTGGAACCCGCTGGCGGCGCAACGATCTGGCTGCGCTCTGCACGCCCGATCGCGATGGATGCAGTGTTTCATCGGTTACTCAAACAGCACGTGCTGATTGCACCGGGGGAGTTGTTCAGCCTACAGGGCCTGCACACGCAACACATGCGTTTGAGCGTGACAGGCAGCGCCGAGCACGAGTTGTTAAGACTTGTCGGACTGCTCGGGGATGCGTTGCGACTGGCTCCGCGGACAGATGCGCGTAAACACCCGGCCTGTGTGCAATAGACCCCATCGCGCTTCGGCCAAACTGCCAGTAAACTCCGGTGTAATTTCCTGAACCACTCTATTTCAGAGGTTTTGCATGACACTCAGTCCTTTTGCGGGCAAACCGGCACCGGCAGAACTGTTGGTCGACATCCCGCGACTGGTTACGGCGTATTACACCGGTCAACCCGACGCCTCGGTTTCCACCCAGCGCGTGGCGTTTGGCACCTCCGGGCACCGGGGTAGTTCCTTTGATTTGAGTTTCAACGAGTGGCACGTTTTGGCCATCAGCCAGGCGATCTGCCTGTATCGCGAAGCCCAGGGCATCACCGGGCCGCTGTTTGTCGGTATCGACACGCATGCGCTGTCGACTCCAGCCGGGGCCAGCGCGCTGGAAGTGCTGGCGGCCAATGGCGTGACCGTGATGATTGCCGAAGGTGATGACTACACGCCGACCCCGGCAGTCTCCCACGCCATTCTTTGCTACAACCGTGGTCGCACCACCGGCCTGGCCGACGGTATCGTCATCACCCCGTCGCACAACCCGCCACAAAGCGGTGGCTACAAGTACAACCCAACCAACGGCGGCCCGGCCGACACCCACATCACCAAGTGGATCGAAGCCAAGGCCAACGAACTGCTGGCCAACAAACTGGCCGGCGTCAAACGCATCAGCTACGAACAAGCGCTCAAGGCCCAAACCACCCATCGTCACGACTACGTCAACACCTACGTGGCCGACCTGATCAACGTCATCGATTTCGATGCCATTCGCGGTGCCAAGCTGCGTCTGGGCGTCGATCCTCTGGGCGGAGCTGGGGTGCGTTACTGGTCGGCGATTGCCGAGCACTATCGCCTGGACCTGGACGTGGTGAACAAGGAAGTCGATTCGACGTTCCGCTTTATGACCGTCGACTGGGACGGGCAGATCCGCATGGACCCATCGTCCAGCCATGCCATGCAAGGCCTGATCGGTCTGAAGGAGCGTTTTGACGTGGCTTTCGCCTGCGACCCGGATCACGACCGTCACGGCATCGTCACGCCATCCGGCGGTCTGCTGGCACCGAACAACTACCTGGCGGTGTCGATCGACTACCTGTTCCAGAACCGTCCGCAATGGCGTGCCGACGCAGCCGTGGGCAAAACCGTGGTCAGCAGCGGTCTGATCGATCGCGTGGCCAAGCGTCTGGGCCGTCGTCTGTACGAAGTGCCGGTAGGTTTCAAATGGTTCGCCGATGGCCTGTTCGACGGCTCGCTGGGTTTTGGCGGCGAAGAAAGCGCCGGCGCCTCGTTCCTGCGCAAGGATGGCGGTGTCTGGAGCACCGACAAGGACGGTCTGATTCCGGCCCTGTTGGCCGCTGAAATGACAGCCCGTACCGGTCGCGACCCAAGTCAGGCCTACCGTGCACTGACTGATGAACTGGGCGAACCGTTCTCGGTGCGTGTCGACGCCAAGGCCAATCCGGAACAGAAAGCGCTGCTGAGCAAGCTGTCGCCAGAGCAGGTCACCTCGACCGAACTGGCGGGCGAGAAGATCCAGAGCATTCTCAGCAAGGCTCCAGGCAACGATCAGGCCATTGGCGGCCTGAAAGTGATGACCGAAAACGGCTGGTTCGCTGCGCGTCCTTCGGGCACCGAAGACATCTACAAAATCTACGCCGAAAGTTTCATCGGCGACGCCCACCTCAAGCAACTGGTGGCTGAAGCGCAAACCCTGGTAGACGGTGCGATCAGCGCTAAATAACGCCAGACAACGGAAAAGGGCGACCCTGAGGTCGCCCTTTTTTGTGCCCGCGATTCGCCGGTCAGGCCAGGTCCACCAACACGATCTCGCTGTCTTCCAGCGCCGTGACGGTCAGCACCTGTTCATCAGCCACCGCCACACCGTCTCGAGCTTGTGCGCGCAGGCCGTTGACTTCAATGACACCCGTCGCCGGAACCAGATACGCCCGACGTCCGGCATCGAGGCGGTATTCAGCCGTTTCCCCGGCCTTGACAGTGGCCGCCACCAAACGCGCGTCGGCGCGGATGCGCAGGCTTTGATCGTCACCGTCCTTGCCGCTGGCGAGGGTCACGAAACCTTCGCGATCGCCTTTCGGGAACGGCTTGGCGCCCCAGGACGGCGGTGCGCCGGTTTCAGTTGGCAGAATCCAGATCTGGAAGATCTTGGTGTCCGTGGCTTCCAGGTTGTATTCGCTGTGGGCGATCCCGGTGCCGGCGCTCATCACTTGTACGTCGCCAGCCTCGGTGCGGCCCTTGTTGCCCAGGTTGTCCTGATGGCTGATCGCACCTTCACGCACGTAGGTGATGATTTCCATGTCGCGGTGCGGGTGAGTCGGGAAGCCCGTGCCGGCGGCAATGATGTCGTCGTTCCACACGCGCAGGTTGCCCCAGTTCATGCGTTGCGGATCGTAGTACTCGGCGAACGAAAAATGGTGATGGGCATCCAACCAGCCGTGATGGGCGCCGCCCAGCGAGCTGAAAGGTCTGAGTTCAAGCATGATCGTCTCCTCAAAAGGTTCGTCATGGGGCGCGATGCCTGAGCCACGAAGCGAGACCGGTGATTGATGACAGGCATCATCTATCAGCCAAACATCGATAAAAAGCGTAAAAAGTGCGGCATTCCAATCGAATCGATAGATATTAATAAGGCTCGAAACCGTCTCATCCGACTTTCAATTCATCGCCTAAACCAATGACCTCTAAGCATTTCGCTAGAACAAAAAAGCAAATGCAGACACCATAGCTCCCAACAGCCTCACATCCGGAGTCCGTCAGCGTGGCGCAACACACCCCCGATCTTCCTCCCGAACTTCGTCCCCTGGCCGAGATGCCTTGGTTCAAGCGCCTGGCTGCGCGTTTCCTTGGGCACGGCCTGACGCAACTGCGTGCCCAGCACCGGGCTTCGTGGTTGCACGGCCAGGCCGACGGCTTTCGCAGCGGGCATACTGCCGGCGTGGAATACGGGTACAAGGAAGGCAAGGCTGACGGGATGGAAGAGGGCCGGCAGGTTTTGTTGATCCGCGACAGCCGCAACCCCGAGCATCGCCCGCCGGGTATCGACAATCACCTGTTCGACGACTGGCGCCTGCCGCTCAGCGCAGAACTGAAAAAGCGCATGAAAGCCGACGTCGCGCGCCTGCTGCCAGCCCACGCCCAGCCAAGCGTTGCGCAATGGAAGATGATTTTCAGCGATACCCCGTCAACTTCGGTGATTGCCGGCGCTGGAGCCGGCAAGTCGACCACGCTGGTCCTGCGGATCCTGCTGCTGACCCATTACCTCGGCTTTGAGCTCGATTCAATGACCGTGGTGACTTTCACTCGCGAGTCGCGCAAGGACTTCATCAACAAGATGATCGAACTGTTCGCGTTATGGGGCCGGGCACTCAGTCAAAAAGCTGCGAAAGACCTGGTGCGCACCTTCCACTCGCGAATCCTGCCGATGGTCCGCAGTCTGCCGGGATTCGAGCGCTTGCAGGCATTCGAAAACCTCAGCCACCGCGCGCAGCCGGGTGACGAAGACGTCGACAGCAATCCATTCGATCTGCGCATCAACGACACGCAACGCCAGCAGCTGAACGCCTGCTACCACCGCCTCTACAACGAAGACCCGCGCTTCGCGCAATTGATCCAACCGTTGTCCCGCCACGCCTTGCAACTCAAGGAACTGGAGCGCGATCACCCGGACGTGCAAAAGCGCATCGCTGTAACGGAACTCGCGGCCCGACGGGATGAAGAGTTGTGCGACATGATCGAGGACATGTGGCTTCGCGCTGGCGCCTGGCCGATCAAGGGTATCGAGCCGAGCCGCCAGACATTCGACATCAACGGCGCGTCGTTCCATTGCCACGGCTATATTCCGAGTCTGGATGCTTGGGTTGTGCTGGGTTTCGATCCTCGGGAAAACCCGCAGGTCTGCCGTCCCAACGCCAAGCTGACGGTTCGTGCAGAGTGGGCAGTCAAGCGCACCCTGTTTCAAGCTTTCTGTCGCAAGCCATTGATTTGGATGGATAGTTATGAATCCTCAAAGCGCTTGTTGGCCACGCTTGCAGGTGATGTCAGCGCCGGTCCGGGCTTCGACTACAAGGTCAAGGGCGAGCTGGCGTCCGCGCCGTTGCTCGACTGTTTTGTCGCCGCCGCAGGTTTCATCGAGAACCTGGGGCTCGACGTACCGGACGCCGTCGGCCGCATGAGTTTCGCCAAGGACGATCCGGACAGGTTTTTCTTCGAGGCCCTGAGTCTGTTTTGGCGCGCTCTGGAAGATCACCTTCTGGATCAGAAGCCGCCGATCATGACCTATAACCGGATGTTCGCGCTGTTCAGCGAGCACTCACCGGAAAACCTCAAACTGCTCAGCGATGAGCTGCTGCGCCCGATGTCGCACCTGATGATTGATGAGTTCCAGGACGTTTCGCCGCAGATCGTTTCGTGGATTCGTGCCAGCCTCTTGGAAATCCGCAGCCGCGGCCCGGCCATGCACGTCGGGCGAGGCGCGCAGCGATCGTCTCTGCTTTGCGTGGGCGACGACTGGCAATCGATCTACGGCTGGCGCGGCAGTTCGCCGAGTTACTTCATGGAATTCAACAAGGAGTTCCCGTCGCCGAGCACGACCCGTGTAATGCTCAGTGACAACTATCGCAGTCATCAGCACATCATCGACGCGGCAGAACACATCGTTCGTGCCGCGCCCGCGATCCCGGGCAAGAAGGCAAAAGCCAGCGGCGAGGAGAAGCCGTTGCAGCCCGTCAACGTGCTGGAGCGCGACGATCAGGCACTCGGCCAGCGTCTGGCAGAACACTATCGAAACGGCGATTCAATCCTGATGCTCTATCGAAAAAGTAGCGATAAGTCATTGATAGAGCAGCATATTCAATCTGTAGTTAATGTGGATTCGAGCTTGCCTTACGAAGCGCGACGCCTGAAACAATTGACCTATCACAGCGCCAAAGGCCTGCAGGCCGACGCGGTCTTCCTGTTGGGTGATTGCCAGCACCTGACCAGTTCCCCCTACAAGAATCAGGTCTATCGCATGGCCGGACTCGGCAAGGCTGGTGACAGCGAGCCGTACGACAGCGCGCAAAAAGACGAAATCCTGCGCCTGGCCTATGTCGGCATCACCCGCGCAGTCAGCCATTGCTACTGGTATGTCGAGCCTCAGGACAGTCAGGCGGTGAATATGCCTCGGGCTTCGGACCGGGTAACCAAGGGCAAACCGTTCTTCATCGATCATCGGCCAGAGAAGAAAACGGCCTGAATTTGGCGCCCATAAAAAAGCCCGCATAAGCGGGCTTTTTTATTTTAAATCAGCAAGTTATGCGTAACTCTTGAGAGATTCAGGAGGAATGAAAGCCTCCAGCTCATCCTCCACAGCTTCGATTATTCGCTCCACATCCGCCGCATTCATCACCGTGGCACAGGGAATGCCGGCGATCGCGATCAGGGTTTCGCCGCTGGCCCGATCGAACAGGCGGGCGACCAGGCTGCCGGGCGCATCCATGGTCGCCTCGAAACCCATTGGATGAAAATGCCAGCGCATCAGCTGGCACGCATTGGGGAACGTGACCTTGCTTGACCCTTTATTCATGTGTTGCCCGCCTTCTTCATCGAGCGCTTCCGTTTGCTCATGTTAGGTGGGAAGAGCCTTCATTGGCCCAACCGGTGATTGCCTTTAAAAGTAGCATCTGAATGTGAATTTCCTGTGAGAATTTTCAGTTCATTTAGCGATTGCGCGGACTTTTTTGATGTAAGTCACGGTTCACTCCAATCGTCGCCAAAATGCCATCACGGTCGGGTTATTGATGCAGCGCCAGAAGTTGGGCAAGCTCGGTTCTTTTTCCAAGAGTCCCTTATGCACGCCGATGATGACGGCCCGGAACAGACCCGGGCCACGGCCGAAACGGTCATGCGCTATCACTTGTGCTGGAAACACCGGGACCTGGATGGGGTGATGGCGCTGTACCACCCGGACATCCAGTACAACGATTTCTTCCAGAACCGCGTGCTTGGCCTCGACGAGTTGCGCGAGTACGTCCGGGTCAGCATGCCGCGTGAATCCGACGAAGCGCTGGAGCATTGCGACCGCATCCGCATCGACGGCAATACCGCGTTCATTCAATACGAAGTGACGTTGCGCGGCGGTAACGGGCTGGTGTCGTTTCGGTCCAGCGAAGCGATCACGGTCAAGGACGGGCAGATCTGGCGGGTCAACGAATATGCCTCGCTGGTGCGCGAACAGGCCGACAGCCCGACGGCAAGCAGCCAGCGCCCGGCCGTGAGTCGGCTGGGTTTGTCGCCGCGCCAGTTGAGCTTCATGGCCGATGACTTGCAGCAGTATTTTCAAAGTCAGCAGCCTTATCTCGACCCCGAACTCGACCTGCAACGGGTGGCGAAGGAGTGCGGGTACAGCCGCAACCAGATTTCCTATTTGCTGAATCAGGTGCTGGGGCAAAGCTTCTACCGCTACGTCAATCAGGCGCGGCTGCAACATCTATTGCGGTCGCTGGACAACGCTGCTGCGCCGCTGCGCATCGACGAACTGGCCTTCGCCGCCGGTTTCAATTCGCTGTCGGCGTTCTATAGCTGCTTTCGCCAGCACACCGGCCAGTCGCCCAAGGCCTACGCGAAGCAAATTTCTTTGCGGACACGCGCGCAAGACAATTCCTGAGTTCTGCCTCTAGGATCGACGCCATCGAAACCTGGATTGGCGGAGTCTTGCATGCCGGCGTGGCGCACTATCAGTTTGTGGATGGACCAACTCGACGAGCCGCTGACCGCGCGTGCGTCGCTTGCGCAGGACCTGCACGTCGACGTGGCGATCATCGGCGCCGGTTACACCGGGTTGTGGACTGCGTACTACCTGAAACAACAGGCGCCGAGCCTGAACATCGCCATCATCGAGGCGCAAACCGCAGGCTTCGGTGCGTCCGGCCGCAATGGCGGCTGGTTGATGGGCAATCTGCTGGGGGAAGATCGCCTGCTGGCAGGGCTGTCGCCGCAACAACGCCGCGCTTCTTACGACTTGCTGCACGGCATTCCGGATGAGGTGGCGACTGTCCTCGAACGCGAAGGCATCGACTGCGATTACCGCAAAGGCGGGGTGCTGTACTGCGCCGCGCGCTATCCCGAGCAGGAAGTCAGTCTTCGCGATTACCTGAAAAAACTCCACGCCCAGGGACTGACCGACGACGATTACCGCTGGCTCAGCCCCGAACAGCTGGCGCAGCAGCTGCGCCTCGCCAAACCTTACGGCGGCATCTTCGCGCCACATGTGGCGACCATTCACCCGGCAAAACTGGTGCGGGGCCTGGCGCGAGCCGTCGAAAGCATGGGGGTGAAGATTTACGAAAACAGCCCGGTGACCCATTGGCAGGCCGGCAGCCTGCGCACCGACAAGGCCAGCGTGCGCAGCCGCTGGATTGTCCCGGCGATCGAAGGGTATTCGGTCACGCTGCCACCGCTGGGCCGTTATCAATTACCGGTACAGAGCCTGATCGTCGCCACCGAGCCGTTGTCCGCCGCGACCTGGGACGCGATCGGCCTCAGTCGGGGCCAGGCTTTCAGCGAGTTCAGCCGTCAGGTCACTTACGGCCAGCGCAGCGCTGATAACCGGCTGATCTTCGGCGCCCGTGGCGGCTATCAATTCGCCGGCAAGCTGCGCCACAACTTCGACCTGACCCGCGATGAAGTCGAGCTGCGCCGCTATCTGTTCGGCGAGCTGTTCCCTCAACTGAAAAACGTGCAGATCACCCACGCCTGGGGCGGCAATCTCGGCATGTCCCGGCATTTCAAACCGCACATGCTCTGTGATCGGGCCAACGGCATCGCGCTGTCTGGCGGCTATGGCGGGGAGGGTGTCGGCGCTTCCAACCTGGGCGGGCGGACGCTTGCGGATCTGATTCTCGAGCGCGACACCGAGCTGACACATCAACCGTGGGTGCTGCCCCACGGCGGGATCCACGCACTGCGAGCCTGGGAGCCGGAGCCGTGCCGCTGGCTCGGCTACAACGCGATCATCAAAAGCTTTGTCCACGAAGATCAGACCCTGGCCAACCCGGCGACCGCGCCCTGGCGGCGCAAGCTTGCCAGCCGGGTGGCCGGGTTCATGGAAGGTTTCATGCATTGAACGTTGTTTACTAAGAGACAGGTAGCGCCATGAGCATCACCCAATTCAAGAACACCGCCACGTTGCAACTGGATGAGTCCAACCCGGTGGCCGTGCCGCTCGGCACGCCGGTGGCGATCGCCTCCACCACCAGCGTCGAGCGCGATGACGGCGTCGAAACCGGCGTCTGGGAATGCACGCCCGGTCGCTGGCGGCGGCAGATCACCGCTCAGGAGTTCTGCCATTTCATTTCCGGTCGCTGCACGTTCACCCCGGACGACGGCGGCGAAACCCTGCACATACAAGGTGGCGACGCGCTGATGTTGCCGGCCAATACGCTCGGGATCTGGGACATCGAGGAAACCGTACGCAAGACCTATGTCCTGATTTTCTGACGCTTTGATCCTTTTGATTGCCTGCCAACAACAATAGCCAACACAGGAATCGATCCATGATCCGAAAGACCCTCGCACTCGCACCCTTGATGCTCGCCGTCTCCCTCGCTCAGGCGGCGGAGACGGTCAAGGTTTACAACTGGTCCGACTACATCGCGCCGGACACCGCCAAGAACTTCGAAAAGACCAGCGGCATTGGCGTTACCTATGACGTCTACGACAGCAACGAAACCCTCGATGGCAAGCTGATGACCGGCAAATCCGGTTACGACGTGGTGTTTCCGTCCAACCACTTCATGGCGCGGCAGATCGAGGGCGGGGCGCTGAAGAAGCTCGACAAGAGCCAGTTGCCGAACTGGAAGAACCTCAACCCGGTGTTGCTCAAGGCGTTGCAGACCAACGATCCGGGCAACGAACACGGCTTTCCGTACCTGTGGGGCAGCACCGGCATCGGCTACAACATCGCCAAGGTCAAGGCCGTGCTGGGTGATAACGCGCCAGTGGACTCCTGGGACTTGATCTTCAAACCCGAATACATGGAAAAGCTGCAGAAGTGTGGTGTCGCGATCCTCGACAACGGCCCGGAGCTGCTGCCGGCAGCGCTCAACTACTTGGGTTTGCCGCATCACAGCAAGAACCCCGAGGACTACAAGAAAGCTGAAGCGCTGCTGATGAAAGTGCGGCCGTACGTCAGCTATTTCCATTCTTCGAAGTACACCAGCGACCTGGCCAATGGCGACATTTGCGTGGCCGTCGGTTTCTCCGGCGACATCCTGCAAGCGGAAAATCGTGCCAAAGAGGCGAAGAACGGCATCGAAATCGGCTACGAGACTCCCAAGGAAGGCGCCGCGATCTGGTTCGACATGGTCGCCATGCCCGCCGATGCGCCGGACGAGAAGGCCGGCTACGCGTTCATGAACTACCTGCTGCAGCCCGACGTGATGGCCGGCATCAGCAACTACGTGCATTACGCTAATGGCAACGAACAGGCTGACAGCCTGATCGATCCGGCGATCAAAAATGACACCAAGATTTATCCGAGCCCGGAAATGATGGGCAAACTGTTCGCACTGGAGGCGATGCCGCTGAACATCGACCGGATCCGCACGCGGGTGTGGAACAAGATTCGCACCGGCAGCTGAAGAAAACAGGCGAGGGCGGTACCGCCCTCGCCTGAATAGGTGGACAACTTGATATCAATACACTGGCGTTGCACTGATAAAGTGCAGCAAAGTGAGACGCTGCTAACAAAAAACAACTTACCGATATTTAATATTTAAATAATAAATCGTCAGACAATTAGGCAGGCTCACTGCACTTGCAAACTTCTTTCTGGCGCACGCGCTTTGTTTACGGGAGTTTCCCGGAACAGTTCAATTTGATCTCAAAAAAACGCTAGACGTTAGATTTCAAATTGTGTCAGGTTTCTTACGCCTTCATTGGGCGAGTGATAGGACAATCTCGCCAGAGGTTGTCGCTATCGGACAAAAACTGTTCCATTGCTATACAAGGAAGTGTGTTTATGTCGAAAGTAAAAGCTAACGCTATTGATACCGCCGAACAGGCTTTCCAGCTGGGCGCGGCGCCGCAACCTCTGGCAGCGACCAGCACGGCGTATAACCAGATCAATAGCTTCAGCCATCAGTACGATCGTGGCGGCAACCTCACGGTCAATGGCAAACCCTCCTTTTCCGTCGACCAGGCCGCAACCCAGTTGCTGCGCGACGGCGCTGCCTACCAGGACAAGGACGGCAGCGGCAAAATCGAACTCACCTACACGTTCCTGACTTCGGCATCGTCCAGCACGATGAACAAGCACGGGATCAGCGGGTTCAGTCAGTTCAGCGCTCAACAAAAAGCCCAGGCCGTGCTCGCCATGCAATCCTGGGCCGATGTGGCCAACGTGACCTTCACCGAGAAAGCCTCGGGCGGCGACGGCCACATGACCTTCGGTAACTACAGCAGCGGCCAGGATGGCGCTGCAGCGTTCGCTTATCTGCCAGGCACCGGCGCCGGTTACGACGGCACGTCGTGGTACCTGATCAACAGTGGCTATACGCAAAACAAAAACCCGGATCTGAACAACTACGGTCGTCAGACCCTGACTCACGAAATCGGCCATACCCTTGGCCTGGCGCACCCGGGCGACTACAACGCCGGCAACGGCAACCCGACCTACAACGACGCGACCTACGGCCAAGACACCCGCGGCTACAGCGTCATGAGTTACTGGAGCGAAAGCAATACCAGCCAGAACTTCAGCAAGGGCGGCGTGGAAGCCTATTCCTCCGGCCCGCTGATGGATGACATTGCCGCGATCCAGAAACTCTACGGCGCCAACATGACCACCCGTACCGGTGACACCACCTACGGCTTCAACTCCAACGCCGGTCGCGATTTCCTCAGCGCTTCGTCGTCGGCTGACAAGCTGGTGTTCTCGGTGTGGGACGCGGGCGGCAAGGACACCTTCGACTTCTCGGGTTTCACCCAGAACCAGAAGATCAACCTTAATGAAGCCTCGTTCTCCGACGTTGGCGGCCTGGTGGGCAACGTGTCCATCGCCAAAGGTGTCACCATCGAGAACGCGATCGGCGGCTCCGGCAACGATCTGCTGATCGGCAACAGTGTGGCCAACGAGCTCAAGGGCGGTGCCGGCAACGACATCCTCTACGGAGCCGGTGGTGCCGACAAGCTGTGGGGCGGCGCGGGTTCGGACACTTTTGTGTTCGCAGCCAGCTCTGACTCCAAGCCGGGTGCGATCGATCAGATCCTCGATTTCGTCAGCGGCCTGGACAAAATCGACCTGACCGGTATCACCAAAGGCGCCGGCCTGCACTTCGTCAGCGCCTTCACCGGTGCGGCGGGTGATGCAGTGCTGACGTCTTCGGGTGGCAACAGCCTGTTGTCGGTGGACTTCTCCGGTCACGGCGTAGCTGATTTCCAGGTCAGCACTGTTGGCCAGGCAGCCGTCAGCGACATCGTGGCGTAATGTGACAAGGGAAAGCGGCGCTTGATGCGCCGCTTTCTTCGCTTGCTTCGTCTCGCTACGTGCGCAAGGCTACACGCCGGAGTGATATTTCCTATGATTCAAAACCTCTTTTCCCGCATGGCAGTCACCTGTTTCATGCCGATGCTGATGATGATTTCTGGAGAAACAACCATGGCAAGCAGCCTCAGACTCGAAGATCCATCGGTATTTGCCGGACACTGGCAAGCCACGCTGACCGCCGCCCATGACGCTCCAGAAGCGCAGGCGCTGCAAGACAAACCCTCCAATACCTGCGTAATCGACCTTGAGCCGAACCAGACGCTGGGCCATGGGGCTGATTGCCTGAGCGCATGGCTGCAAGAAAACGCCATCGGCTGGTTTCCCGATCCGGACGGTCTGTCCATCACCGGCAAGGAAGGCTCAAGAATCAAGTTCTTCGGCCGACAACATGACGGACTTTATTCCAGCACTTTGAAGTCGGGTCTGATCGTGACGCTCAAGCGTATCGAGCAATAACGCTGCCGTTAATGAACGAAGCGAATATAAAGAAGTGTCCGAAAGTTATAAGTATTCGAAAAGTTGTTGTGAAAGTGTAAGCGGATACTTGCAAGTTATCTCTCGCAGGTAAGCGATATAACAATTGAGCGCTCGCCATTATTGGGCGAGCTCAATCATTTCAGGAATGATCAATGAAGATGGCGAAGGCCCCAGCCACCGCTCCCTTATTCAAGGCATTGGGTGACTATAAAAGCATTCTGATCAGCGTCGGATGCTTTACCGCACTGATTAACGTGCTGATGCTGGTGCCCTCCATATATATGCTGCAGGTCTATGACCGGGTGTTGTCTTCGCAAAACGAGACCACCCTGGCGATGCTGTCGCTGATGGTCGTGGGTTTCTTTGCCTTCATCGGGCTGCTGGAAGTGGTGCGCAGCTTTATCGTGATCCGCATCGGCAGCCAGCTGGAGCGCCGTTTCAATCTACGGGTCTATCAGGCGGCGTTCGAGCGCAACCTGTTCAAGGGCGAGGGCAACGCCGGGCAGTCGCTGGGCGACCTCACCCACATTCGCCAATTCGTCACCGGGCCCGCGCTGTTCGCGTTCTTCGATGCGCCGTGGTTTCCGGTCTATCTGTTCGTGATTTACCTGTTCAACGTCTGGCTCGGCGTGCTGGCCACGGCGGGGGCGCTGCTGCTGATCGCGCTGGCGTGCCTGAACGAATACATGACCAAAAAGCCGCTGGGCGAAGCTGCCGGTTACTCGCAGAAATCCAGCCAGTTGGCCACCAGCCATCTGCACAACGCTGAAACCATTCAAGCCATGGGCATGCTCGGCGCCTTGCGCAAGCGTTGGTTCCAGGTGCATTCGCGCTTCCTTGGCCTGCAAAACCAGGCCAGCGACACTGGCGCAGTCATCAGCTCGTTGAGCAAGACCTTGCGTCTGTGCCTGCAATCGCTGGTGCTGGGCCTCGGCGCATTGCTGGTGATCAAGGGCGACATGACCGCCGGCATGATGATCGCCGGCTCCATCCTGATGGGCCGGGTACTGAGCCCGATCGACCAGTTGATCGCCGTATGGAAACAGTGGAGCGGGGCGAAGCTGGCTTACCGCCGCCTCGATGCGCTGCTGCAAGCCTTCCCGCCGAGCGATGACGCCATGGCGCTGCCGGCACCGAAAGGCCAGATCAGCTTCGAACAAGTCAGCGCCGGTCCTCCGGGACAGCGTGCCGCGACCCTGCACATGGTCAATTTCAACCTGGCGGCCGGTGAAGTGCTGGGCGTACTCGGTGCCTCCGGCTCAGGCAAATCGACCCTGGCACGGGTGCTGGTCGGCGTATGGCCGGCCCTCGGCGGCACAGTGCGCCTGGACGGCGCCGACATCCATCGCTGGAACCGCGATCAGCTCGGCCCATATATCGGCTATCTGCCGCAAGACATTGAATTGTTCAGCGGCAGCATCGCCGAGAACATCGCCCGCTTCAGTGAAGCTGATCCGCAAAAGGTCGTGGCGGCCGCGCAACAGGCCGGCGTACACGAACTGATCCTGCGCATGCCGCAAGGCTACGACACGCAACTGGGCGAGGACGGCAGCGGTTTGTCCGGCGGCCAGAAACAGCGCGTGGCACTGGCCCGTGCGCTATACGGCAACCCGAGCCTGGTGGTGCTGGACGAGCCGAACTCCAACCTCGACACCGTCGGCGAAGCCGCATTGTCCAGCGCGATCGTGCAACTCAAGGCCCAGGGCACCACCGTGGTGCTGGTGACTCACCGTTCTTCGGTACTGGCCCAGGCCGACAAGCTGTTGGTGCTCAACGACGGTCGCCTGCAAGCCTTCGGCCCGAGCCATGATGTGCTCAAGGCCCTGTCCGGCAACCCGCCCGGCAACTCGCCACAACAAAGCGAAAAACCTGCACAGGCACCGGCCG
The DNA here is from genome assembly GCF_002113215.1 of Pseudomonas sp. B15(2017). Taxonomy (NCBI): domain Bacteria; kingdom Pseudomonadati; phylum Pseudomonadota; class Gammaproteobacteria; order Pseudomonadales; family Pseudomonadaceae; genus Pseudomonas; species Pseudomonas sp. B15(2017). The sequence goes on along the minus strand of NZ_NEJZ01000008.1, from coordinate 112,065 downwards.
GGCTCAGCATGAGCCGACAGTATCAGCCGACGACAAGGAATTCGGGTGTATGAGCAGCGCGAACATGAACACGCAAAACGAAGCGACGATGGAGCACGCTTACATCACCGAGCGGCCGGAGCGCGATGCGAAGTTCTTCGCCCGCATGGGCTGGATTCTGGCACTGGTCGGCGCCGGCAGTTTCTTTACCTGGGCGGCGTTGGCGCCACTGGATCAAGGCATTCCGGTGCAAGGCACCGTGGTGGTGTCAGGCAAGCGCAAAGCAGTGCAGTCGATGAGCAGCGGCGTGGTCAGCCGGATTCTGGTACGCGAAGGCGAGATCGTGAAGCAGGGCCAGCCGCTGTTTCGCCTCGACCAGACCCAGGTCGCCGCCGACGTGCAGTCGTTGCAGGCGCAATACCGCATGGCCTGGGCCAGCCTGGCGCGCTGGCAGGCCGAGCGTGACAACCTCAAGCAAGTGACCTTTCCGGCAGAACTGAGCGACAACGCCGATCCGCGCCTGGCACTGGTGCTCGAAGGTCAACGGCAACTGTTCAGCAGCCGTCGCGAAGCGTTCGCCCGTGAGCAGGCCGCTCTACGCGCCAGTATTGAAGGCGCCACTGCACAACTGGCGGGCATGCGCCGCGCCCGTACTGATCTCAACGCCCAGGCCGACTCGCTGCAACAACAGTTGAGCAACCTGCAACCGCTGGCAGACAACGGCTACATCCCGCGTAACCGCTTGATGGAATACCAGCGCCAACTGTCGCAGGTGCAGCAGCAACTGGCCGAGAACACTGGCGAAAGTGGCCGGGTGGAGCAGGGCATCCTTGAATCGCGATTGAAACTGCAACAGCACGGCGAGGAATACCAGAAGGAAGTCCGCACCCAACTGGCCGATGCGCAACTGAAAAGCGTCACGCTGTCCGAGCAACTGACCTCCGCCGGTTTCGACCTGCAACACAGCGAAATCCTCGCCACCGCTGACGGCGTGGCGGTCAACCTCGGCGTGCACACCGAAGGCGCCGTGGTGCGTCAGGGCGAGACCCTGCTGGAAATCGTCCCGCAAGGTACACGCCTGGAAGTCGAGGGGCACCTGCCGATCAACCTGATCGACAAGGTCGGCACCCACCTGCCGGTCGACATCCTGTTCACCGCGTTCAACCAGAGCAAGACGCCACGAGTGCCCGGCGAAGTCAGCCTGATTTCCGCCGACCAGATGGTCGACGAGAAAACCGGTGTGCCGTACTACGTGTTGCGCAGCAGCGTCAGCGATCAGGCCATGGAGAAACTCAACGGTCTGGTGATCAAGCCCGGCATGCCGGCGGAAATGTTCGTGCGCACTGGCGAACGTTCACTCCTCAACTACCTGTTCAAGCCGCTGCTCGACCGCGCCGGTTCCGCGTTGACCGAAGAATAAGGATGTTCGGCTGTATGAATAAGCTTTCCATGCTGGCGGCAGCGTTCGCGCTGCTCGCGGGCAACAGCGCAGTGGCGGCCATGGGGCCGTTCGAAATCTACGAACAGGCGTTGCGCAATGACCCGGTGTTCCTCGGGGCGATCAAGGAACGCGACGCAGGCCTCGAAAACCGTGCCATCGGCCGCGCCGGCCTGTTGCCGAAACTGGGTTACAACTACAACAAGGGTCGCAACTCGTCCAAGGCCACGTCCCTCGACGAACGCGCGCGCAACCGCACCGATGACCGCAACTACAGCAGTTACGGGTCGAGCCTGACCCTGCAGCAGCCGTTGCTCGACTACGAAGCCTACGCGGCGTATCGCAAGGGCGTGGCCCAGTCGCTGTTTGCCGATGAGAACTTTCGCGGCAAGAGCCAGGAACTGCTGGTTCGCGTACTGGACAACTACACCAAGGCCTTGTTTGCCCAGGATCAGATCGACATCGCGCAGGCCAAGAAGAAGGCGTACGAGCAGCAGTTCCAGCAAAACGAGCACATGTTCAAGCAGGGCGAGGGCACCCGAACCGACATCCTCGAAGCCGAGTCGCGTTACGAACTGGCGACCGCCGAGGAAATCGAGGCGCGCAACGAGCAGGACGCCGCGTTGCGGGAACTGGGCGCACTCGTCGGGGTGCCGGCGGTGGACATCAGTGATCTGGCGCCGCTGGATCAGAACTTCCAGACCTTCGCCCTGATGCCGGCCAACTACGATACCTGGCACGAACTGGCGATCAGCAACAACCCGAACCTTGCGTCCCAGCGTCAGGCCGTGGAAGTGGCGCGTTACGAAGTCGAGCGCAACCGCGCCGGGCATCTGCCGAAAGTCAGTGCCTACGCCACGATGCGCCAGAACGAGTCGGAAAGCGGCAACACCTATAACCAGCGTTACGAAACCAACACCATCGGTTTCGAAGTCAGCGTGCCGTTGTATGCCGGCGGCGGGGTATCAGCCTCGACCCGTCAGGCCAGCCGCACCATGGAGCAGGCCGAGTACGAACTGGACGGCAAGACCCGCGAGACGCTGATCGAATTGCGCCGCCAGTTCAGTGCCTGCCTTTCCGGAGTCAGCAAATTGCGCGCCTATCAAAAGGCCCTGACCTCGGCCGAAGCGCTGGTGGTGTCGACCAGGCAAAGCATTCTCGGCGGCGAGCGGACCAACCTCGACGCGCTGAACGCCGAGCAACAACTGTTTACCACCCGCCGCGACCTGGCCCAGGCACGCTATGACTACCTCATGGCCTGGACCAAATTGCATTACTACGCGGGCACCTTGAGCGAACAGGATCTGGCGCGGGTGGATGAGGCCTTCGGACAAGGCCCACGAACACAATGACGCTGTAGCGTTTACGCAAAAGCTTCAACCCAAAACAACAAAAAGAGTGGTGAACATGGACGTACGCATCAAGCCGATTTCGGTCGGCACCCTGCTGCTTGTGATTTCTGCAAACCCGGCCCAGGCTCAATACCTCGACGCCGGCAAGCCCGGCGATCCCGCCAGTTGGCGCAGCGCCGAATTTCTGCGTGACTGGGGCCTGGGCCGGATGCAGGCCGATCAGGCCTACGCCGTCGGCATTACCGGCAAGGGCGTGAAGATCGGCGCGCTGGACTCCGGTTTCGACGCCGCCCATCCCGAATTCGCCAGCGACCGTTATCACCCGGTGCTGGCCAGCGGCAGCTACCTTGACGGCTCGCTGTTCAACGTCAACGGCACCCTCAACCCGAACAACGACTCCCACGGCACCCACGTGGTCGGCACCATGGGCGCGTCCCGCGATGGCACCGGCATGCATGGCGTGGCGTACAACGCGCAAATCTACGTCGGCAACACCAACAAGAACGACAGTTTTCTGTTCGGCCCCAATCCTGATCCGCGCTACTTCAAAGCGGTGTACGACGCCCTGGCCGATGCCGGCGTGCGGGCGATCAACAACAGTTGGGGCAGCCAGCCGCCGGATGTCAGCTACCGAACCCTCGCGGACCTGCACGCCGCGTACGCCCAGCACTGGAACAAAGGCACCTGGCTCGATGCGGCGGCGGACGTTTCCCGTCGTGGCGTGATCAACGTGTTCAGCGCCGGCAACAGTGGCTATCCGAACGCCAGCGTCCGCTCGGCGCTGCCGTACTTTCAGCCGGATCTGGAAGGCCACTGGCTGGCAGTCTCGGGACTCGATCAAAGCAATCAGCAGAAGTACAACCAGTGCGGGATCGCCAAGTATTGGTGCATCACCACGCCGGGGGCGAAAATCGACAGCACCATTCCCGACGGCGGTTATGCGATCAAGTCCGGCACGTCGATGGCCGCGCCGCATGCCACCGGGGCGCTGGCGCTGGTGATGGAACGTTATCCGTACATGAATAATCAGCAGGCGCTCGAAGTGCTGCTGACTACCGCCACCCAACTCGACGGTTCGGTGACCGACGCGCCCACCGAGCGAGTCGGCTGGGGCGTGGCCAACCTGTACCGGGCGATGCGCGGGCCAGGGCAGTTGCTTGGGGCGTTCGACGCTAATCTGGCGGCCGGGCAGAGCGATGTCTGGAGCAACGACATCAGCGACAAAGCACTGATCCAGCGCCAGAGCGAAGACCTCGCCGAGCACAGTGCCTGGCAGCAGACACTGCAAAGCAAAGGCTGGCAGAACGGCCTGCCGGCAGGGGCCACTCAGCAGGATCAGACCGATTACGCCGTGGGCATGGCCCGTGATGCAGCGGCTTCCACTCGGGTTTATCAAGGCAGTTTGATCAAGTCCGGCGACGGGCGACTGATTCTGACCGGTAACAACAGCTATCGCGGGCCGACCACGGTCAATGGCGGCCTGCTGACGGTGAACGGTTCGCTGACCTCGGCCGTGACCGTCAATGACGGCGGCGCCCTCGGTGGTTCCGGGCGAATCGGCGCGTTGACCGCCAACAGTGGCGGCCGCGTGGCGCCGGGCAATTCCATCGGCACGTTGAACGTGGCCGGTGACGTGAGCTTTGCGCCGGGTTCGACCTACGCCGTGGAGTTGTCTCCCACCGGCAGCGACCGCATCGTCGCCGGCGGCACCGCGTCCATCAACGGCGCCACCGTGAGCCTGTCGCTGGAAAACAGCCCGACCTTGCTCAGCACCACCGAGGCCAGAAGCCTGCTCGGCCAGCAGTACGACATTCTGCAAGCAGCCGGCGGCATTCAGGGTCGGTTCGGTGCGGTGCTGCCGGATTACCTGTTTATCGGTGGCCGCCTGGCCTACAGCGACAACGGTATTGGCTTGAATGTCGAGCGCAACGGGACATCCTTTGCCAGTGTCGGCCAGACCCCGAATCAGCGCGCCGTGGGCGCCGCCGTGGAAGGCATGGGGGCGGGCAATTCCGTGTACGAAAGCCTTCTTTTGTCGGCCACCGCCAGTGACGCCCAACAAGCCTTTCAACAGTTGAGCGGTGAAATCTACCCGGCCCTTGGCTCGGTGCTGATCAACGACAGTCGGCAACTGCGCGACGCCATCGGCGAACGCCTGCACGATGCCCAAGCCACGCAAAACAACGGCTGGATCAAGGCGTTGGGCGCGTGGGGCAGCACCGATTCGCGCCAGGACACCGCCAGTTACAGCACCTCCATTGGTGGCTTGCTGGCCGGTGTCGACGGCGCGCTGGACCAGCAAACCCGCATCGGTCTGGTCACCGGTTACAGCGACAGTTCGCTGAGCATGGGCTCGGGCACGCATTCCTCGGCCAAGGTCGACAGCTATCACCTCGGCGCCTACGCCGGACACGACATCGGTGCCTGGCGTCTGAGCACCGGCGCCGCTTACAGCTGGCATCGCGCCGATGTGAAACGTGATTTGCAGTACGGCGACTTCAGCGCCAGGCAGAAAGCCAAGGTCGATGCCGCCACTACTCAAGTGTTCGGCGAGGCAGCTTATCGGCTGAACCTGCAACCGCTGGCCCTGGAGCCGTTCGCCAACCTGGCCTACGTACACCTCGACACCGACGGCTTCACCGAGAAGGGCGACGCCGCCGCGCTGCACAGCGGCGACGATCAGCGCGACGCAGTGTTGAGCACCCTCGGCGTGCGGGCGATCAAGACTTTTGACCTGCCGTCTGCGCAGAAACTGGAAGTGAGCGGCCATCTGGGCTGGCAGCACAGCCTGACCGACATCGACTCCGAACAGCATCTGCGCTTCGCCAGCGGCAGTACGCCGTACACGGTCGAAAGCTCGCCACTGGTGCGCGACGCTGCACTGGTCGGCTTACAGACCAGCCTGGCGCTGACCCGCGACGTGCGGATCAACCTCGATTACACCGGACAACTGGCCAGCCGCGAGAAGCAGCACGGTGTGGGCCTGAGCCTGAACTGGCAGTTCTGACTCACCGAGAGATGATCGTTCCCACGCTCCCGCGTGGGAATGCAGACCGTGACGCTCCGCGTCACTGGACGCGGAGCGTCCCTAGAGGCATTCCCACGCAGAGCGTGGGAACGATCACGAGGCTGAATACACGGATTTTTGTGCAACATCACTAAGGAAGGTCGCTGGATGAAAAACAACAACACACCCGCGCAATCGGGTGGATGCTTTCGCCTGAAAACTCTCAATTTCGCTTTGCTCTGCGCGCTGGCCACCTGGGGCAGCGCACACGCCGCGCCCTACGTGGAAAGCGGTCGGGCAGGGGATCCGGGCAGTTGGCGCAGCGCCGAATTCCAGGCCGACTGGGGCCTGGACGCCATCGGTGCGGATTACGCCTACGCCGCCGGCTACACCGGCAAAGGCGTGAAACTGGGAATTTTCGACCAGCCGGTCTACGCCGTGCATCCGGAGTTTTCCGGTAGCAACAAGGTCGTCACCCTGGTCACCTCGGGGATCCGCGAATACACCGACCCGTACATCCCGGTCAAAGCCGGGGACGCGTTCCGCTATGACGGTTCGCCCTCGGTCGGTTCCGACGGCAAGCTCGGCGCCCACGGCACCCACGTCGGCGGTATTGCCGCCGGCAGCCGTGACGGCGGGCCGATGCATGGTGTGGCGTTCGGCGCGCAGATCATCAGCGCCGACAACGGCGACCCGGGCCCGGAAGACGGCATCGTGCTCGGCAATGACGGCGCGGTGTACAAGGCCGGCTGGGATGCGCTGATCGCCAGCGGCGCACGGATCATCAACAACAGCTGGGGCATCGGCATCACCGACCGCTTCGACCTCGGCGGCCGTGACCCGGCGTATCCGCATTTCACCGTCAACGACGCGCAAGTGCAGTTCAACGAAATCCGCACACTGCTGGGCACCAGACCCGGCGGCGCCTACGACGGCGCAATCGCTGCCGCACGCAGCGGAATCGTGACGATTTTCGCAGCGGGCAACGACTACAACCTGAACAACCCGGACGCCATTGCCGGCCTCGGTTATTTCGTGCCGGATATCGCGCCGAACTGGATCACCGTCGCCGCCCTGCAAAAGAACCCGGATCTGGCCAGTGCCAATCCGTACATCATGAGTACGTTCTCTTCGCGCTGCGGCTACACCGCGAGTTTCTGCGTCTCGGCACCGGGTACGAAAATCTTCAGCTCGATCATCGAAGGCACCAACGCCGACAACCTGACCACCGGCTACAAGAACTACAACGGCACCTCGATGGCCGCGCCGCACGTGGCCGGCTCCATCGCCGTGCTGATGGAGCGCTTCCCGTACATGTCCGGCGATCAGGTCGCCAGCGTATTGCGCACCACTGCGACCGACCTCGGCGCACCGGGCATCGATGCGTTGTACGGCTGGGGCATGATCAACCTGCGCAAGGGCATCGACGGCCCGGCGATGTTCGTCACCGAGCAGGACATTCCCGAAGAGTTCCGCATCCAGGGCGCTTACGGTTCCGGCCAGTTCGTGGCCGATCTGCCGGGCATCGGCGCGATCATCGATGCGGGCAAGCCCACCGAGCGCGTGTGCAACGACATCACCTGCGGGCTCGACACCTGGCGCAACGACATCTCCGGCCATGGCGGTCTGACCAAGCAAGGCATCGGCACTCTGGTGCTGACCGGCAACAACACCTACAGCGGCCCGACTCTGGTCAATCAGGGTCGACTGGCAATCAATGGCTCGCTGCAATCGGCGGTGACGGTCAATGACGGCGGTATTCTCGGCGGTAACGGCCGGATCGCCGCGCTGACCGCCAACCGCGGCGGCACCGTGGCGCCGGGCAATTCCATCGGCATCCTGAACGTGGCCGGTGATGTGACCTTCGCGCCGGGTTCGACCTATGCGGTGGAAGTGTCGCCGACCAGCAGCGACCGCATCGTCGCCGGCGGCAAAGCGGTGATCGAAGGCGCAACCGTGACCATGTCGCTGGAAAACAGCCCGACGCTGTTGACCACGGGCGAAGTGAAAAGCCTGCTTGGCACCCGATTCAACATCTTGCAGGCAGCGGGCGGGATTGAAGGGCAGTTCGGACAAGTGTTGCCCGACTACGCGTTCCTCGGCGGTACCCTGGCTTACTCGGCGAGCGGTGTGCAACTGGACGTCGGACGTAACGGCGCCTCGTTCGCCAGCGTTGGCCTGACCCCGAACCAGCGCGCGGTCGGTGCTGCCGCCGAGCGCCTCGGCGCCGGCAATGCGTTGTTCGAAACCCTGTTGCTGTTGCCGTCGGCGGCCGCTGCGCAGGATGCCTTCCAGCAACTGTCCGGCGAGATTCACCCGGCCATCGGCACGCTGCTGATCAACGACAGCCGCTACCTGCGCGATGCCGTGGGCGAACGTCTGCGTGAACGGGATGTGTTTGATGCCAATGCACCGACCGATGACCGCAGCAATGCCTGGGTCAAAGTGCTGGGTTCATGGGGCAAGAGCGATGGCGGATCGAAATACGCCGATTCCACCAGCTCCATCGGCGGCCTGCTGGCCGGCGTCGACGGCTTGATCGCTGAAGATACCCGTCTGGGTTTCGTTACCGGTTATAGCGACAGCTCGTTGAACATGGGCGAGGGTACGCATTCGTCCGCGTCGGTCGATAGCTATCACTTGGGTGCATACCTGGGACATCAGATCGATGCGCTGCGTCTGACCGCCGGTGCGGCCTACAGCTGGCATCGCATTGACGTCAAACGTGACCTGCAGTTCGGCGGCGTCAGCGGCAAACAGAAAACCAAGCGCGATGCGACCACCGCGCAAGTGTTCACCGAAGCGGCCTACGACCTGGGCCTGCAACCGATGAACCTGGAACCGTTCGCCAATCTGGCCTACGTGCACCTCAACAGCGACAGCTTCACCGAGAAGGGTGATGCCGCCGCACTGAAAGGCGGTGAAGACAACCGCGACGTGGTGTTGTCGACCCTCGGTGTGCGGGCCAAACGTACCTTTGCCCTGTCGGAGAAACACCAGCTGGAATTGGGCGCAAGCCTGGGCTGGCAGCACAACTTGAGCAGCGTGGACTCCGACAGTCACTTGGCTTTCGTCAATGGCAACAGTGCGTTCACCGTGCAAAGTGTGTCGATGGATCGGGATGCAGCGGTGGTCGGCGTGCGCGCCGGGCTGGCGCTCAATCGCGATGTCCGGGTCAACCTGGACTACAACGGGCTGATCGGCTCCAACGAAAAGGATCACGGTGTGGGCCTGACGCTGGACTGGCAGTTCTAGGGTGTAACGGCAGTTCTTCAGAGAACTGCCGTTTTTGAAAGGAAGAGAGAGCACAACATGGGACTGTTCGATTACAAAAATGCCGACGGCAAAGCGCTGTACAGCGATGCCATCGCCCTGACGCTGTATGCCTACACGCCGACCGGGCAGGCTTTGCCCGGCACCGGCTGGAAGCCGATCGGCGCCACGGCGCTGGGCTATCAGGGCAAGGTCGGGGCGCAGGGCACGTTCTTCGGCGAGAAGGACGGCTTCACCAGTGCCGAAGCCGAAGTGCTCGGCAAGTACGACGCCGCGGGCAAGCTGATCGGCATCGGCGTGGCCTTCCGGGGCACCGGCGGACTGGGTTACAGCGACACTTTTGGCGACATGAAAAACAATCTGCTGGCCGCCATCGGCCCGACGGATTACGCCACCCAGTACGCGAAAAACGCCTTCGACAACCTGCTGAAATCGGTGGCGGCTTTCGCCATCGCCCACGGCATCGCGGCCAGGGACGTGCTGATCAGCGGCCACAGCCTCGGCGGTCTAGGGGTCAACAGCGTGGCGGAGCTGAGCGCGAGCAACTGGGGCGGGTTCTTCAAGGATGCCAATTACATTTCGTTCGCCTCGCCGACCCAGAGCAGCACCGGCACCAACGTGCTGAACATCGGTTATGAGAATGATCCGGTGTTCCGCGTGCTCGACGGCACCACGTTCAGTACCGCGTCGATGGGCAAGCACGACAAGCCGCACGACTCGACCACCGACAACATCGTCAACTTCAACGACAACTACGCATCCACTGCGCAGAACCTGGTGCCGTTCAGCATCGCCAATCCGCTGAACTGGTCGGCCCACAGCTCGCTGGGGTATGCCGACGGCCTGAATCGGGTGATCGCGTCGAAGTTCTACGGCCTGACGCACAAGGATTCGACGATCATCGTCTCCAACCTTGAGGAAGCGTCGCGGGGCAAGACCTGGGTCGAGGATCTGGGCCGCAGCGGCGAGCCGCACACCGGCAGCACGTTCATCATCGGCACCGACAGCGGCGACTGGTTAAAGGGCGGGGCGGGCAACGACTTTCTGGAAGGCCGGGGTGGCGATGACCGTTTCCGTGACGATGGCGGTTTCAACATCCTGCTCGGTGGTCAGGGTCACAACACCTTCGAACTGCAAAAGCCGTTGCAGAACTTCAGCTTCGCCAACGACGGCGACGGCACGCTGTACGTGCGTGACGCCTACGGCGGCATCAGCATGACCCGCGACATCGGCGCGCTGGTGAGCAAGGAGTCGGGGTCGTGGTGGGGCAGCAAGGACATCACCTGGACCGTCACCGCCAAAGGCCTGGCCAACGGTGCCGAACTGACCCAGTACAACCACTCGCTCAGCGGCGGCGCGATGGGCGACACCCTCAAAGCCACCGCTGACGGCGACTGGCTGTTCGGCCTGGGCGGCAACGATCACCTGCAAAGCGACAAGGCCCACGTGACCTTCGTCGGCGGCGCCGGCAATGACGTGATGAGCGCGGTGGGTGGCAACAATACCTTCCTGTTCAGCGGCGCGTTTGGCTTCGACGCGATCAATGGCTACCAGGGCAGCGACAAACTGGTGTTCATGGGCGTCGAAGGCGCAGGGCAGGGCTACGACTACAAGCAACACGCGTCGCAGTCCGGAAGCGATACCGTGCTGAAGATTGGCGATTTTGCCGTGACGCTGGTCGGGGTCGGTGTGGCTAATCTGTCGGATTCGAGTTTCGTCTTCGCCTGACAAACCTTGTGGGAGCGAGATTGCTCGCGAAGAGGGCGTGTCAGTCACCCAACCGGTAACTGACAGACCGCTATCGCGAGCAAGCTCCCACATTGTCACTGTGTAGTAAATGCTCCGGGGCGCCTCGGGAGGGGCGTTCTGGTTGTGAGCTATCTCTGAACAATTCCAACAAAAAGAGAGGCAACAGCAATGGGTGTGTATGACTACAAGAATTTCGGTACGGCGGATTCCAAGGCGCTGTTCAGCGACGCCATGGCCATCACGCTGTATTCCTACCACAACCTCGATAACGGCTTTGCCGTCGGTTATCAGCACAACGGCTTCGGCCTCGGTTTGCCGGCCACGCTGGTGACCGCGCTGATCGGCGGTACGGATTCCCAGGGGGTGATCCCCGGCATTCCGTGGAACCCCGACTCGGAAAAAGCCGCGCTTGATGCGGTGAAAAAAGCCGGTTGGACCCCGATCACCGCCTCGCAACTGGGTTACGAGGGCAAGACCGATGCCCGCGGCACCTTCTTCGGCGAAAAGGCCGGCTACACCAGCGCCCAGGTGGAAATCCTCGGCAAATACGACGCTCAGGGCCATCTCACCGAGATCGGCATCGCCTTTCGCGGCACCAGCGGCCCACGGGAAATCCTGATCGGTGACTCGATCGGTGACGTGATCAACGACTTGCTCGCCGCATTCGGGCCCAAGGATTACGCCAGAAACTACGTCGGCGAAGCCTTCGGCAACCTGATGAACGATGTGGTGGCGTTCGCCAAGGCCCACGGCCTGACCGGCAAGGACGTGCTGGTCAGCGGTCACAGCCTGGGCGGGCTGGCGGTCAACAGCATGGCGGATTTGAGCACCAGCAAATGGGGTGGGTTCTTCCAGGATTCCAACTACATCGCCTACGCCTCGCCGACACAGAGCAGCACCGACAAGGTGCTCAACGTCGGCTACGAAAACGACCCGGTGTTCCGCGCCCTCGACGGCTCGACCTTCACCGGTGCATCCCTCGGCGTGCACGACGCGCCCAAGGAGTCGGCGACCGATAACATCGTCAGCTTCAACGACCACTACGCCTCGGCGGCGTGGAACGTGCTGCCGTTCTCGATCATCAACATTCCGACCTGGATCTCGCACCTGCCGACCGCTTATGGGGATGGCATGAACCGGGTGATCGAGTCGAAGTTCTACGACCTGACCAGCAAGGACTCGACGATCATCGTCGCCAACCTGTCGGACCCGGCGCGGGCCAACACTTGGGTACAGGACCTGAACCGCAACGCCGAAACCCACAAGGGCAGCACGTTCATCATCGGCAGCGACGGCAACGACCTGATCCAGGGCGGCAGCGGCAACGATTATCTGGAAGGCCGCGCCGGCAACGACACGTTCCGCGATGGCGGGGGCTACAACATTCTGCTCGGCGGCTCGGGCAACAACACTCTGGAGTTGCAGAAGTCGGTCAATACCTACGACTTCGCCAACGACGGCGCCGGCAACCTGTACATCCGCGATGCCAACGGCGGCATCAGCATCACCCGCGATATCGGCAGCATCGTCACCAAGGAGCCGGGTTTTCTCTGGGGCCTGTTCAAGGATGACGTGACCCACAGCGTCACCGCGACCGGTTTGAAGGTCGGCAACAATGTCACTCAGTACGAGTCGAGCGTGAAAGGCACCGGCGGCGCCGACACCCTCAAGGCCGAGGCCAGCGGTGACTGGCTGTTCGGCCTTGACGGCAACGATCACTTGATTGGCGGAGCGGGCAACGACGTGTTCGTCGGCGGCGCCGGCAATGACCTGATGGAGTCGGGCGGCGGGGCGGATACCTTCCTGTTCAGCGGCGCGTTCGGTCAGGATCGCGTGTTGGGTTACACCGCCAATGACAAACTGGTGTTCCTCGGCGTGCAGGGGGTGCTGCCGGGCGACGACTTCCGCGCTCATGCCACGGCGGTGGGACAGGATACGGTGCTGAAATTCGGCGCTGATTCGGTGACGCTGGTCGGGGTTGCATTGAACAGCTTGAGTGCCGACGGGATTGTGATCGCCTGACGGCAAGCGTGGGGAGGGAGCAAGCTCTCTCCCCATCAAACCTTCCCATATCGAAAGTGACTCACCCGCCATTCCCTGACTCCAATCCCTGCACCAACAGGAAATGCGGCCTAAAGTCATGACGGCAACGTTCGTCATCCAAAGGCCGCCAACGAGTACAGGAGATTCACACGTGAAAGGTTTCAAGAGGTTTATCGGTATGACGGGACTGGCGCTGCTGTCGGCCAATGCCTGGGCCGATCTGCCTCACAGCTCGATTCTGAGCCGCTATGGCGTCACCACCGATCAACTGCCAAAACCGGCCGACAGTGACGACGTCAAACCCGTTGAAGAGAAAAGCCGCTTTTACATCCAGCCCGAACAACCGTTCGTGACGATTCGCATCGGCGAAGACCATGAACCGGAAATGACCGGTAACCTGAGCATCGACCGCATGGCGCAGCAGGAACGCCAACGTTGCCAGCGCTTGCAGGAAGAAATGGTCCGGCGCGGCGAGCGAGCGTTGAACTGCGATGGCTCCATCCCGGGCATGGCGTTACCCCGCTGACAAATGCAAAAAAGGCTGCGCTCCAACAGGAACGCAGCCTTTTTTGATGGGGTCGCGGTCAGTCTTCCTTGCGCACCGTGGCTACTTCGTCTGCACGTACACGCACCTTGGCGCCGGAAATATCCTTGAACTCATAGAAGCCATCCTCGGTTTTGGTGTCGGGCATGTCTTCGGTCAGGTATTGGGTGCCGTTCTGCAAGGTGACTACCGTCTGGGTAGAGCAGCCGGCCAGTGCCAACAGCGCCGCAACAGCCAACGGGATCCCGAGAGTCTTGATTTTCATAAGCAGCATTCCTGTTCATTTCGACCAATGTCGGCCTCTAACGCGGTTGGTGCCATTGCGCCCGGAAAAGTTCGATGGCCACCTGAAAAAAACCACACCGGAGGTGCCACTGATCTTTTTCCGTTTGCACCTGCGGGGGCAGGCTGGTATCTGTACGCATAACCAGTACTCGCTTGCCATGGCCCCGAATTCACCGTGACTGCCAATCCCCTCGACGACCCGTTCTATTACCTCAACAACTTCCGCCAGGTGCTTGATTGGCTTGAGCTTCGCTACGCCGACGTCATGAACGAAGCCGAGCACGCCTTCATCCACGACTTCAAGGCACTGCCGCGCGGATCCCAGGGGTTGCTGGTGCGGATGGTCATGCGCAAGGGCGTGCATTTTCGCGCCGGCAAGCTGAATTATCCGGAAATAGGCGACATCGCCGAGGCGGCGCAACCGCTGCTGGAGCATGGCTGGCTCGATGAGCAGGCGCCGTTGGCGATGGCGGATCTGTTCGAGGTGTTGCTCAAGGCCGAGATCCTGCAAGCCTTCGGCCCGGCCATCGACCAGCCACGAGGCAAGAAAGTCGACTGGCTGCCGCTGCTGCACGAAAAATTCCCCGAACCCCGCAGTTTCAGGCAGTGGTGCCCGACGCTGGCGGATCGGCTGTTCAGCCTGACGCTGATGCAGCTGTGCGACCGTTTTCGCCTGATGTTTTTCGGCAACCTGTATCAGGACTGGTCGGAGTTCGTGCTCGCCGACCTTGGCATCTTCACCTACGAAAAAGTCGAATTCAGCGCCGACTCCCGGGGCCTGCGTAGTCGTGCCGACGTCGATGCCTGTCTGTTTCTGCATGACTGCCAGTTGTATTTCGAGGCCGGCGAGCCGCTGGAGCCGATCGTCGAACAGGTCGCGGCACTGCATTTCGACAACCCGTGGCTGCAACGCCGACGCGGCAAGCTGTTGTTCCAGATCGGCCAATACTGCGAGCGCATCGGCGAATTCGCCCTGGCCCTGAAGATCTATCGTGATTGCGCCTATCCCGGCGCCCGATTGCGGATGATCCGCGTGCTGGAGCGCAGCGCCGAATATGCGTTGGCGCTGGAACTGGCGGTGATTGCCGAGCAGGCGCCGCAAACCGCTACCGAACAGCAGGGCCTGCAACGGCTGTTGCCGCGCTTGCGGCGCAAGCTCGGCGGGCCACCGATCAAACGCACAGCGCCCGGTCTGGTGGAACGGCTGGATCTGCACCTGCCGCGTCTGGATCCGGCGTTGTCGGTGGAATATCACGTTCAGGCGCACCTGCACGAAGAAACGGGCCCGGTGCACTACGTGGAAAACAGCCTGATCAATTCATTGTTCGGCCTGCTGTGCTGGCCGGCGATCTTCGCGCCATTGCCGGGCGCGTTCTTTCACCCGTTTCAGCGCGGGCCGGTGGATCTGCTCAACGAGGACTTCCAGCTGCGTCGTGCGCAGCTGTTTCAGGCCTGTCTGGCCGAACTCGACGATGGCCGCTATGCCGACACCATCCGCGCGCGGTTCGCCGCCAAATGGGGCGTGCAGTCGCCGTTCGTGTTCTGGGGCGCGCTCAATGAAGAGCTGCTGGAGCAGGCGCTGGCCTGTCTGCCGGCCGAACACCTCAAGCACTGGTTCAGCCGTCTGCTGCTGGACATCAAGGCCAATCGCGCCGGCATGCCCGACCTGATCCAGTTCTGGCCGCAGCACAAGACCTACCGGATGATCGAAGTCAAAGGCCCGGGCGATCGCTTGCAGGACAACCAATTGCGCTGGCTGGAGTTCTGCCATACGCACCGGATGCCGGTCGCCGTGTGTTACGTGCAATGGGCGGAGCAGGGCGCTTGAGCTACAGCATCGCGGTGCGGGCGTTGTGCGAATTCACCGCCAAAACCGGTGACCTCGACTTGCGCTTCACCCCGTCACCGACCGCGCTGGAGGGGATTGCCGGGCATCGTACGGTGGCGTCCCGGCGCAACGACGCCTACCAGAGCGAAGTGGCGCTGGAGGGCGCATTCGGGCCATTGAAGGTCAAGGGCAGGGCGGACGGCTACGACCCGACGCAGAACTGCCTGGAAGAAGTCAAAACCTACCGCGGCGACTTGAGCAAACAACCGGCCAATCATCGTTCACTGCATTGGGCCCAGGCGAAAATCTATGGCTGGTTGATGTGCTGTCGATTGCAGCTTGAGCAGATCAATCTGGCGCTGGTGTATTTCGACATCGTCACGGAAAAGGAAACCTGTCTGGTCGAGGCGTTCAGCGCTGAAGCGCTGCGGCAGTTCTTCGAACGACAGTGCGGTTTGTTTCTGGCGTGGGCCGAACAGGAAATGGCTCACCGCGAAGCGCGCAACCGTGCGGCGCAGCAGTTGGGTTTTCCCCATGCCGCCTTTCGCCCCGGCCAGCGTCACCTCGCCGAATCGGTGTTCAAGGCTGTCAGCACCGGCCGCTGTCTGATGGCTCAGGCGCCGACCGGGATCGGCAAGACACTCGGTACCCTGTTTCCGATGCTCAAGGCGTTGGCGCCGCGGCAACTGGACAAGGTTTACTTCCTCACCGCCAAGACACCCGGACGCAAACTGGCGCTGGATGCGGCGCAAGTGCTGTTCGATCACAGCGCAACCTTGCCCCTGCGGGTGCTGGAAATGGTCGCCCGGGACAAGGCCTGCGAACACCCGGACAAGGCTTGCCACGGCGAATCCTGCCCGTTGGCCCAGGGTTTTTACGACCGTTTGCCCGCTGCCCGCGAAGCCGCCAGCCAATTGCGCCTGCTGGATCAGGCTGCACTGCGGGACGTCGCCGCGCAGCACGCGGTGTGTCCTTACTACCTGAGCCAGGAAATGGCCCGCTGGGCCGACGTGGTGGTGGCCGACTACAACTACTACTTTGACTTCAGCGCGCTGCTGTTCGGCCTGGCCCAGTTCAATCAATGGAACGTCGCCGTGCTGGTGGACGAGTCGCACAACCTGGTCGAACGCGGTCGGCAGATGTACAGCGCCACTCTCGATCAGGCGACACTGGGCAGCGTGCGCAAAACCGCGCCCGAGGCCTTGAAGAAGTCGCTGCAGCGGGTCAACCGTGAATGGAACGCCCTGCACAACGAACAGTTGGCGCCGTATCAGGCCTACGACAAGGCGCCGGAAAAACTGCTGCAGGCGCTTTCTTCCTGCACGGCGAGCATCGGCGACTACCTCAACGATCACCCGCAAGGGCTCGACAGCGCGTTGCAGAACTTCTATTTCGAGATGCTGCAGTTCGGCCGGGTGGCAGAGCTGTTCGACGCGCATTACCTGTTCGACATCAGCAAACGCGACCTCGAGCGCAAGCGACCGTTATCGCAGCTGTGCCTGCGCAACGTGGTGCCGGCGGCGTTCATCGGCCCGCGCCTGAGTGCAGCGCGCAGCAGCGTGCTGTTTTCCGCAACCCTAAGCCCGCGCCACTATTACGCCGACTTGCTCGGCACGCCGGCCGACACGGTCTGGATCGATGTCGAGTCGCCGTTCAGCGCCGAACAATTGCAGGTGCGGATCGTCAGCCGGATTTCCACCCGTTTCACGCACCGTCAGGCATCGCTGGAGCCGATTGTCGAGCTGATCGCCCGCCAGTTCAGTGAGCGTCCGGGCAACTACCTGGCGTTCTTCAGCAGTTTCGATTACCTGCAGCAGGTCGCGCAGTTGCTCGCCGAGCGGCACCCGCACATCACCCGCTGGCAGCAATCCCGGGGCATGACCGAAGGCGCGCGGCAGGACTTTCTCGATCAATTCACCGCCGACAGCCAAGGCGTCGGTTTTGCCGTGCTCGGCGGCGCGTTCGGTGAAGGCATCGATCTGCCCGGCGCACGGCTGATTGGCGCATTCATCGCCACCCTCGGGCTGGCCCAGCTCAATCCGGTCAATGAACAGATGAAGCGGCGCATGGCCGCGATCTTCGGTGCCGGTTACGACTACACCTACCTGTTCCCCGGCGTGCAGAAAGTGGTGCAGGCCGCCGGGCGGGTGATCCGTACCCAGCAGGATCGCGGCGTGGTGATGCTGATCGATGATCGCTTTGCCGAAAGTCGCATCCGCCAATTGCTGCCACGCTGGTGGCACCTCGATCTCGCAGAAGCACCTTTCCAATCCGCCGGTTTGCCGCATACTCCGGTGATTGAAAAACTGTTTTGAGCCAAGCCTGATGAGCGAGAACAAGAAGTCCGCTGCAATTGAAGACATGCGCTTTCGTTTGCTGATCGATGCGGTGGTCGATTATGCGATCTACATGATCGACCCCGATGGCATCATCACCAGCTGGAACTCCGGCGCCAAACGCTTCAAGGGATACGAAGAATCGGAAATCCTCGGCGAACACTTTTCCCGTTTCTACACCGATGAAGACCGCGCAAAAGGTTTGCCGCAGCGAGCGCTGGACACGGCGATCCGCGAAGGCCGGTTCGAGGGTGAAGGCTGGCGGGTCCGCAAGGACGGCACGCACTTCTGGTGCCACGTAGTGATCGATCCGATTTTCAGCCCGAGCGGGCAACTGCTCGGGTTTGCCAAGATCACCCGCGACCTGACCGACCGCAAGATGGCCGAAGAAACCCTCAAGCAGAGCGAACAACAGTTCCGCCTGTTGGTGCAGGGCGTCACCGACTATGCGATCTACATGCTCAGCCCCGAAGGCCGGGTGACCAACTGGAACCCCGGTGCCCAGCGAATCAAGGGATACAGGCCGGATGAAGTGATCGGCAAGCATTTCTCGATGTTCTACACCCCGCAAGACCGTGAGGCGGGTGAACCCCAGCGCGCCCTGGAAACCGCGGTAAGCGAAGGCCGTTTCGAGAACAGGAGCTGGCGCCTGCGCAAGGACGGCACGCGGTTTCTGGCGCATGTGGTGGTCGATGCGATTCGCGGCGACACCGGCACCTTGCTCGGCTTTGCCAAGATTACCCGCGACGTCACCGAAGCTACCGAAGCGCAGCAGGCCCTGGAGAAAACCCGTGAAGCGCTGTTCCAGGCGCAGAAAATGCAGGCCATCGGCCAACTCAGCGGCGGCATTGCCCATGACTTCAACAATTTGCTGACGGTGATTCTCGGCAACCTGGAAATCGTGCGCAAACGCCTGGGCGACGACCCTAAAGTCAGCCGTCTGCTGGAAAACGCCACGCAGGGCGCATTGCGCGGCGTTTCGCTGACCCAACGCATGCTGGCTTTCGCCCGGCGTCAGGAGCTCAAGACCGAACCGATCGAAATCCCGAAACTGGTGCAGGGCATCACCGGGCTGTTGCGCAGTTCGCTGGGGCCGGGGATCCGCATCGAAACGCAATTCCCCGATGATCTGCAAGCCGTGTTGGCTGACAGCAACCAGCTCGAACTGGCGGTGCTCAACCTGGCGACCAACGCCCGCGACGCCATGCCCGATGGCGGAAGCGTCATCATCCGTGCCGAGCCAGAAGTTGTGCTCGAACAAAACGACTCGACCATGACGGCCGGGCGTTACGTCTGCCTGAGGGTGATCGATACCGGTGAAGGCATGGACGCTGACACGCTGGCATCGGCGACCGATCCGTTTTTCACCACCAAAGGCCTGGGCAAAGGCACCGGGCTTGGGTTGTCGATGGTCCACGGCTTCATCGAACAACTGGGCGGGCGATTCATTCTGAAAAGTACCAAGGGGCAGGGTACGACCGCTGAGCTGTGGTTGCCGGTAGCCATCGACAGCGTCGCCGCCACACCGCATGGCCCGGTTTTGTCCACCGACACGGTGCCACGCCTCAGCGTGTTGGTAGTGGATGATGACAGTCTGGTGCTAACCAGCACTGTCCTGTTGCTGGAAGACCTTGGCCATCGGGTAATCGGTGCCACTTCCGGCGCCCAGGCGCTGGAACTGTTCGATCAGGGCCAGGTGATCGACCTGATGATCACCGACATGGCCATGCCACAGATGAGCGGCGCACAACTGGCTCACGCCGTGCGCATGCTCAAGCCGGATCTGCCGATCATCCTCGCCACCGGTTATGCCGAGCGCCTCGAAGGCTTTGCAGCCGGGTTGCCACGACTGTCGAAACCGTTCAATCAACTGAATCTGATGGAGATCATTGCCCGGTCGATGAAGTGAATCGAGGCAATCGAGCTGAACTTGTCCGGGACGTGGCGCCTCCAAACGCTTTGTCTTGGAGCGCTCTACCGTGCCACGCATATTGACCGAGCCGACCGCCGAAGAAACCCTGAACGAACATAACGCCAAAATGTTCGGCTCACCCAAGGAGCGGCTGGATTTCTACCGACGGGAAATCCAGTACGAAACCAGCATCCTGGCCAATCGAACCGACGCCTACCTGGCGGCGCAATCGTTTCTGGTGATTGCCTTCGCGTCCTGCATGGCCAACCTCAACCCCGAGTGGGGCAAGTTATTCACGCTGGTGGTGCCACCGTTTCTGGCCTTGCTTGGCATGCTCAGTTCGCTCAATGCCTGGCCGGGGATTCGTGCCGCTTACGACATCATCGATCATTGGCATTTCAAACAGAGTGAATTGCTGCGCAGCGAACCCCTGATGGGGCTGGCTTATGACGAATCGCCTTTGTTCAGCGAGATGGAATCGAGCCACAAGGGCTATCGCAAGTCACTGCTGTTTTCCATTCGAACGCCGTGGATCTTTGCCACGTTCTGGATGTTGCTCGGCACGTATGCCATCTACATTCAGGTGACCAACCCGGGAAGCTGAAGCAGCACCGCGTTCAAGGGCGGCCTGTCGACTTGTCCGGTTGTTTACGCTGCTCGTAGCGGGCGAGGATCGGCTGGGTGCTGACGCCGTGCAGCAGAATGCTCAGCGCCACCACCGACAGGGTCAGGTCGGTACACAGCGTGCCCACGCTGCTGTCCAGTCCATGGTTCAGCGCATAGAAAAGGTAGAACAGACTGCCGATGCCTCGAATGCCGAACCAGCCGATCAACAACCGTTGGCGCCCCGCGAGTAGCGATCCCCATGGCATCAACGCCACGCAAACGGGGCGAATCACACAAAACAGTACGCCGCCGACCAGCAACGCCCGCCAGTCCCAGTGACTGACCAGCACCACGCCCAGCAGGGTCACCAGAAACACTTCCATCGCCCGCTCGACCAGACCTCCGAAAGACAGCATGTCGCCCATCATGATGCCGGCGGCCACCTGGCTGTCTTCCAGTCGTTCGGTATCGCCATGCACCGCCTGCTGCGGTTCGACGTTCTGATGGCCGACCACCGGTTGCACCAGATGCTCGGCGGGTGGTTGGTGGGCACCGGTGAATTTGACTTCCTCCTGCCGCAACCCCAGGCCGGCGGCAAACACTGACAGAAAGCCGTAGCCACCAATGGATTCCGCCGCCACGTAGGCCAGTGCGATCAATGCCAGCGCCAGATAGTCGTTGGGGCTGAGGGTGCTGTCATCGTTGCGGATACGCAGTGACAAGGTCAGGCGGCCGATGCCACGGCCCATCCAGTAACCGCAAAGCAAGCCGGCGGGCACGGCCCAGAGCACGCTGCGTAGCACCCAGTCGGGCCACTCGGCGGCAAAACCTTCACCGTGCAGCAGCAACAGCCCGAGGATCACGAAAGGAAAGGCAATCCCGTCATTGAGCCCGGCCTCGCCGGACAGGCCGAACCGCACGCTGTCGACGTCCCGCGCATCGTTGACCTGTACCAGCGCAGCGAGTACCGGATCGGTCGGCGCCAGAATCGCCCCGATCAGCAACGAAGGGCCCCAATTCAGGTTCAGGCCGAAATGCAGCAGCAGGCAGACCCCAATGATCGTCAGCACCATCACCGGACCTGCCAGGCCAAATGCGATCCGCCAACGTTTGTCGCGCAGCGGCAATCGCAGTTTCAAACCGCAGACAAACAGAGAAAACAGCACCGCGACTTCGGTCAGGTGCTCCATCCACAAAGAGGCTTCGTCCAGCGGCAATTTCAGCAAATCAAGCCCGACCGGCCCGATGCCGACGCCCAACAGCAGGCATACCGCGGATGTCGTCACCGGCATCCATCGCAGATAGGAGGACGTCAGTGCAAGCATGAGCAGCACGGCGCCGAGCACCGCGACCCAAACGATGAAGCTCACGACGGGAGGCCCGCCGCGCCGATTCGATGTCGCCGCAACATGCCCGACCTAACCCGCGGTCGTGCGCAGGTATTCCGGCGTCAGCACGTTGAACCACAGCAGAATCATCGATACCAGCAACGTCACCAGCACCAGCAGCGCAACGCCCCAGACGCTCGCCGAATACAGCAAGCCCTGTTCCTTGCGCTCGTGCATGAAGGTCGGCAGGCCAACGAACAGCAGAAACGTCGAATAAATCGACGCCGCGCCCAGCACCAGTACCGCCAGCCAGCGGCTCGGGTACAGGCCGCCGATCCCGGCGAGGAAAAACGGGCTGACGGTATACGCCGCGAACCCTATGCACTGATTGAGCGTCGGCCGCGCATCGAAGGTGCGCGACATCCAGCGGATGAAACCGCCGATGATCGCCACACCGACGACGATAGTGAGGTAGAGCATGACACTCAACTGCAGAGCACTGGCACTGCTGAGCCTGACGGTTTCACCCGCCGCCAGGCTCCAGCCGACATAAGTCGTGCCGATGAACAGGCACACCGCCGGAACAAGTGCCAGTAACAGCAGATGGGCGAGGTAATGACGCGGATGCGCTTCTTCTTCGCGGCGGATATCGGTCCAGGCGAAGTTCGGCTGGGTGAAGAGTTTGACGATAGGTGCGGACATGACGACCTCCTGATCTCTTGCAACCCGAACGGGCCATGAAGGTATGGAGAGGTCGCCTTGTCCAGCGGTTCACTTTTTTTCGGCGGTGTGATCAGAGCATGGGTTTGCCGCCGGTCACGCCATAGCGCTGACCGGTGATGTAGCTGGCTTCGTCCGACGCCAGCAGCACATAGATCGGCGCGACTTCCACTGGCTGGCCGGGCCGGCCGAGTGGTGTCTGCTCGCCGAAGTTCTGCACTTCTTCATCCGGCATGGTCGAGACGATCAGCGGCGTCCAGATCGGCCCCGGCGCGACGCAGTTCACGCGAATCTCCCTCGGCCCGAGTATCTGGGCCAGACCACCGGTGAAATTGGCGATGGCGCCTTTGGTGGTGGCGTAGGCGAGCAGGGTGGGTTTGGGCATGTCCGAGTTGACCGAACTGGTGTTGATGATCGAAGCGCCGGGGCCCATGTGTTTGATGGCGGCCTGGCACAGACGGAAAATCGCGGTGATGTTGACGTCGAAGGTCATCACCCATTCATCGTCGGGAATCTCCTCGAAGGTTTCATGAGTCATCTGGAAGGCTGCATTGTTGACCAGCACGTCGATGCGGCCGAAGCGCTCGACAGTTTGGTCCACCAACGCCTGGCACTGGGCCTTCTGGGCAATGTCGCCGGGCAGCAGCAAGCACTGGCGGCCGGCCTGTTCGACCCAGCGCGCGGTTTCCTTGGCATCTTCGTGTTCGTTGAGATAGGCGACCGCTACATCTGCACCTTCACGGGCGAAGGCGATAGCCACCGCCCGGCCGATGCCGCTGTCGGCACCGGTAATCAGCGCAATCTTGCCGGCCAGCCGACCGGAGCCGGTGTAGCTTTGCTCGCCGCAATCGGGGTAGGGCTCCATCTTGCGCTGGGAGCCAGGAACCGGTTGTGCCTGTTTCGGGAATGGGGGTTTTGGATAGTGCGTCATCGTCAATCTCCGGGTCTCATGTCAGGTAGGCCGGTTGACCCGGCCTGTCTTGAGTGAGTTCGATCGGATTGACGCTTGGGTTTGTCCTGACGTGATTACCGGGACTTCAAGGCTCGCTCCATCCGCGAGATCCCTTCTTCCAGCATCGAACGCGGGCAACCGAAGTTCAGGCGCACGAACTGTTGGCTGTGATCGCCAAAATCCAGGCCAGGGCTGAGGCCGACACGGGCGTGTTCCAGGAAGAATTTCTGTGGGTCGTCCAGATCCAGCGCCGAGCAGTCGAGCCACGCCAGATAAGTGCCTTGTGGAACGTTGATCGTTACGCCGGGCAGACGGCTGCGAACCGCTTCTACCAGCCAGTCACGGTTGGCTTGCAGGTATTGCTTGAGTTCCTTCAGCCACGGACCGGCCTCGCTGTAGGCCACGCGGGTGGCTTCCATGCCCAGCGGGTTGACGCTGTCGACCATGCCGCAACGGGCGTGGTTGACGCGTTCGCGCAGGGCGGCGTCCTGGATGATCATGAACGAGGTCTTGAGACCGGCGATGTTGTAGGCCTTGCTCGCCGACATCAGAGTGATGGTGCGGCGGGCGATCTCCGGGCTCAGGGAGGCGGTCGGAATGTGTAGGCGGCCGTCGTAGCACAGCTCGGCGTGGATTTCGTCGGAGATGATCCAGGCGTCCTGCGCCACGCAGATGTCCGCCACCGCTTGCAGTTCTTCACGGCCGAAGACCTTGCCGATCGGGTTGTGCGGGTTGCTCAGGAGCAGGGCGCCACCACCGGTCAGGGATTCACGCAGCGCGTCCAGCGGGGTGGCGTAGGTGCCGTCGGCCTGTGCGTTGAATTCCAGTTCAACCTTGTTCAAGCCCCAATGGCCCGGCGCATGGCGCAGCGGCGGGTAGTTCGGGGTCTGCACCACGACGTTCTGCTGAGGCTGCACCAGCGCCTTGAGCGCCATGTTGAAACCCGATTCAACACCCGGCAGGAAAATCAGCTCCTGCGGTTTGACCCGCCAGGCAAATTTGTTCCAGAGGTCGGCAACGATGGCCTCGCGCAGGTTGTCCTGGGCCACGCTGTAACCCACCAACGGGTGCAGCAGGCGTTGTTGCAGCGCCTCGATGACCACTGGCGGCGCAGCGAAATCCATGTCAGCGACCCACATCGGCAACACGTCGGCCGGATAGCGGCTCCACTTGGTGCTGCCGGTGTCGTGGCGGTCGAATACCTGATCAAAATCGAAAGTCATGCGTTGTCTCTGAAAGCGGAGATGGGTCGTGCCCGCCATGATAAGCCCATGCTCCTGAAGGAGCACACAAAACCTGTGGGAGCGAGCTTGCTCGCGAATGCGTCTGGTCAGGCAGCATCAATGTTGAATGACACACCGCTTTTCGCGAGCAAGCTCGCACACAGGGAGGTGGTGATCCGACAAACGGCCGACGGTCGGTTTTCACACTGGCCAACCGCACGTTGTCTACAGTGAAAAAGTCGGCACTCAAGTGCCGCAACCGTGATTGTCCAGAACAGACCCGGCACCAGTACCGGGTTCCACCTGATCAGGAGTGCACGATGGATCTCAGCCGTCGTCAGTTCTTCAAGGTCGCCGGTATCGGCCTTGCAGGCTCTAGCCTGGGCGCGTTGGGCATGGCCCCGACGCTGGCCTTCGCCGAGCAGGTGCGCCACTTCAAGCTTGCCCACACCCATGAAACCCGCAACACCTGCCCGTATTGCTCGGTCGGTTGCGGGTTGATCATGTACAGCCAGGGCGATGCCGCGAAGAACGTTGCGCAAAACATCATCCATATCGAGGGCGACGCCGACCACCCGGTCAATCGGGGCACCCTGTGCCCGAAAGGCGCGGGCCTTCTGGACTTCATTCACAGCCCCGGCCGCCTGCAGTACCCGCAGGTGCGCAAGCCCGGCAGCAGCGAATGGACCCGGATCACCTGGGACGAAGCCCTCGACCGCGTCGCCGACCTGATGAAGGCCGACCGCGACGCCAATTTCGTCGAGCAGAACGCCCAGGGGCAGACGGTGAATCGCTGGCTGACTACCGGTTTCCTCGCGGCGTCGGCGGCGTCCAACGAAGCGGGCTACATCACCCACAAGGTGATTCGCAGTCTTGGCATGCTGGGGTTCGATAACCAGGCGCGTGTCTGACACGGCCCGACGGTGGCAAGTCTTGCCCCGACGTACGGCCGTGGAGCCATGACCAACACCTGGACCGATATCGCCAACGCGAATCTGATCCTGGTGATGGGCGGCAACGCAGCAGAAGCCCATCCTTGCGGCTTCAAATGGGTGACCGAAGCCAAGGCGCACAACGCCGCGCGGCTGATTGTGGTCGATCCGAGGTTTACCCGGACCGCGTCCGTGGCCGATTACTACGCGCCGATTCGCACCGGCAGCGACATCGCGTTCATGGGCGGGCTGATCAATTACCTGCTGACCGAGGACAAGATCCAGCACGAATACGTGCGCAACTACACCGACGTGTCGTTCATCGTCAAAGCCGGGTTCGGCTTCGAGGACGGACTGTTCACCGGTTACGACGCAGCCAAACGCAGCTACACCGACAAATCTACCTGGGGTTACGAACTGGGTGACGACGGCTTCGTCAAAGTCGACCCGACCCTGCAGGACCCGCGCTGCGTCTATCAATTGATGAAGCAGCATTACAGCCGCTACAACATCGACCTCGCGAGCCAGATCTGTGGCATGCCGGTCGACGCGATGAAAAAGATCTGGGAGGAAATCGCCACTTGCTCGCAACCGGGCAAGACCATGACCATCCTTTATGCGTTGGGCTGGACCCAGCATTCGATCGGCTCGCAGATCATCCGCAGCGCAGCCATGGTGCAACTGTTGCTGGGCAACGTCGGCATGCCCGGCGGCGGGGTCAACGCGTTGCGCGGGCACTCGAACATTCAGGGCCTGACCGACCTCGGCCTGCTGTCCAACGCGCTGCCGGGTTACCTGACCCTGCCCACCGACATGGAGCAGGACTACAACGCCTACATCAAGAAACGCACGCAAGTACCGCTGCGGCCGGGGCAATTGTCCTACTGGCAGAATTACAGCAAGTTCCACGTCAGCCTGATGAAAGCCTGGTACGGCGCCAATGCCACCGCCGAGAATCAGTGGGCCTACCACTACCTGCCGAAACTCGACATCCCCAACTACGACATCCTCAAGGTGTTCGACCTGATGGGGCAGGGCAAGGTCAACGGCTACATGTGTCAGGGCTTCAACCCGATTGCCGCGTTGCCGGACAAGAACCGGGTGATGGCCGCATTGGCCAAGCTGAAATGGCTGGTGGTCATGGACCCGCTGGCCACCGAAACCTCGCAGTTCTGGGAACACGTCGGGCCGTTCAATGATGTGAAGAGCGCCGACATCCAGACCGAAGTGATCCGTCTGCCGACCACCTGTTTTGCTGAAGAGGACGGTTCGCTGGTCAACAGCAGCCGCTGGCTGCAATGGCACTGGAAAGGTGCCGACGGCCCCGGCGAGGCGCGCACTGACGTGCAGATCATGAGTGCGCTGTTCCTGCGCCTGCGTGAGCGTTATCAGGCCCAGGGCGGCAAATTTGCCGATCCGCTGTTGAAGCTGTCGTGGCCGTACAAGATCGCCGAAGAACCCTCGCCGGAAGAGATCGCCAAAGAGATCAACGGCTACGCCACCACGGACTTCACCGACGCCACCGGCGCGGCGATCAAGGGCAATTCGCAACTGGCCGGGTTCGCCCAGCTCAAGGACGACGGCAGCACCGCGTCCGGCTGCTGGATCTTCTGCGGCAGCTGGACCGAAGCCGGCAATCAGATGGCCCGCCGTGACAATAACGACCCTTACGGCATGCATCAGCATCAGGGTTGGGCGTGGGCCTGGCCGGCCAACCGGCGGATTCTGTACAACCGCGCTTCTGCGGACGTCGCCGGCAAACCGTGGGATCCGAAAAAACGCCTGGTGTGGTGGAACGGCAAGGCCTGGGGCGGCACCGACGTGCCGGACTACAAGGCCGACGTGCCGCCGGAGGCCGGGATGAACCCGTTCATCATGAACCCCGAAGGCGTGGCGCGGTTCTTCGCCGTCGACAAGATGAACGAAGGGCCATTCCCCGAGCACTACGAGCCGTTCGAAACCCCGATCGGCATCAACCCGCTGCACCCGGAAAACAAGAACGCCATCAGCAACCCTGCGGCGCGGATTTTCGATTCGGTGTGGGACAGCCTTGGCGTCGCCAAGGATTACCCGTACGCCGCCACCAGCTACCGGCTGACCGAGCATTTCCACTTCTGGAGCAAGCACTGCAAGTTGAACGCGATCGCCCAACCCGAGCAGTTCGTGGAAATCGGCGAAGTACTGGCCAAGGAGAAAGGCATCGCTGCCGGCGACCGGGTGCGGGTCACCTGCAAGCGCGGGTTCATTGAAGCGGTAGCGGTGGTGACCAAAAGGATCCGGCCGTTGCAGGTCAACAACCAGGTGGTGCACCAGATCGGCATTCCGCTGCACTGGGGCTTCACCGGCCTGACGCGTCACGGTTACCTGACCAACACCCTGGTGCCGTTCCTCGGCGATGGCAATACACAGACCCCGGAATCCAAGTCATTCCTGGTCAACGTGGAGAAGCTCTGATGGAGAATCTTTAGATGGCCAGCCAAGACATCATTGCCCGCTCGGCCACCACCACACCCGCGCCGTCGATACGCGGCCAGGAACAGGTGGCCAAACTGATCGACACCACCAAATGCATCGGTTGCAAGGCCTGTCAGGTCGCGTGCTCGGAATGGAACGAGTTGCGCGACGAGGTCGGCCACAACCACGGCACCTACGACAACCCGCAGGACCTGAGCGCCGATTCATGGACGCTGATGCGCTTCACCGAGCATGAAACCGACGCCGGCAATCTCGAATGGCTGATCCGCAAGGACGGCTGCATGCACTGCGCCGAGCCCGGTTGCCTGGCGGCGTGCCCCAGCCCCGGCGCGATCATCAAGCACGCCAACGGCATCGTCGATTTCGATCAGGACCACTGCATCGGCTGCGGTTATTGCATCACCGGTTGCCCGTTCAACATCCCGCGCATTTCGCAGAAAGATCACAAGGCCTACAAATGCACGCTGTGTTCGGACCGGGTGGCGGTGGGGCTTGAGCCGGCCTGTGTGAAAACCTGCCCGACCGGTGCCATCGTGTTCGGCACCAAGGACGACATGAAGACCCACGCCGCCGAGCGCATCGTCGACCTGAAAAGCCGTGGCTTCGACAATGCCGGCCTGTATGACCCGGAAGGCGTCGGCGGCACCCACGTCATGTACGTGTTGCACCACGCCGACACGCCGAAAATCTACGCCGGCCTGCCGGACAACCCCGAGTTCAGTCCGCTGGTGGGCTTGTGGAAAGGCATCAGCAAACCGCTGGGCCTTTTGGCCATGGGCGCCGCGGTGCTGGCCGGGTTCTTCCATTACGTGCGGATCGGCCCGAACCGGGTCGAAGAAGATGAACATCCCGATCCGCCCGACACCTCGGTGCACGTCGTCGATCCGGCAGTGCACACCTTCGACCCACGCGGGGAGGGCCGGCCATGAGCAACAAGACGATCCTGCGCTACACCGCCAATCAGCGCACCAATCACTGGCTGGTGGCGATTCTGTTCTTCATGGCCGGACTGTCGGGGCTGGCTTTGTTTCATCCGTCGATGTTCTGGCTGACCCACCTGTTCGGAGGCGGGCCTTGGACGCGGATCCTGCATCCGTTCATGGGCGTGCTGATGTTCGTGTTTTTCCTCGGCCTGGTGTTTCGCTTCTGGCGCTCGAACTTCTTCATCGACAACGACTGGAAGTGGCTGCGGCGAATTGACCGGGTAATGGTCAACGACGAAGAAACCGTGCCGCCGGTGGGCAAGTACAACGCCGGGCAAAAACTGCTGTTCTGGACTTTACTGCTGTGCATGCTCGCATTGCTGTTCACGGGACTGGTGATCTGGCGCGCGTATTTCAGTCATTACTTCGGCATCACCACGATTCGCTGGGCCATGTTGCTGCACGCACTGGCGGGGTTTGTGCTGATCCTGAGCATCATCGTGCACATCTACGCCGGGATCTGGATCAAGGGTTCGGTGGACGCGATGATGCACGGCTGGGTCAGTCGCGCCTGGGCCAGGAAACACCATGCACTCTGGTATCGCGAGGTGGAAAGCCAGGATCCGCCAGAGCGACCGGTCACGAAAAAGGGCTGACAGTTGCCAACCATCCTTGAACCCGGAGAAATCGAAGCGGCCGCCAGTTCGCCGCCGTTTCTGCACTTGCCACCGCACAACCTGTTCATGTTGCGGGCCCAGCGTCTTGAACGTTTGGCCGAAGGTCATCCGCTGGCCGACTACCTGCAGTTGATTGCCGGGCTGTGCCAAGTCCAGCAGCAGATCCTCGATGATCCGCCCTCGACCGCGTCGCTTGATGAACAGCGGCTCGAAGTCTGCCGGCAACACGGCATGCCGCCGTTCGCCGCCGACACATTGATTCGCGAGGACACCTGGCAGCTTTATCTCGAAGCTTTGCTGCAGCGTTATGTCGCCCCCGAGCAACCTGCTGTGGTCGAGGCCGTGACCACGCTGCGCCTTGCCAGCCCCGGCCAGTTGCGCGCCTGGGCCGTGGCGCTGGTCAGCGGCCAATATTCGCTGGTGCCCGCGGCGCTGGTGCCGTTTCTCGGCGCGGCGCTGCAAGCGGCGTGGAGTCATTGGCTGCTCAGCGCAGCGAATCTGCAACTGACACCCGGCGACAGCCTCAGCCAGTGCCCGGCCTGTGGTTCGCCGGCCATGGCCGGGGTGATCCGCCATCGCGGCAAGCACAACGGCCTGCGTTATCTGGTGTGTTCGCTGTGTGCCTGCGAATGGCATGTGGTGCGGGTCAAGTGCGTGTATTGCGAGCAGAGCAAGGGGCTTGAATACCTGAGTCTTGAGGATGACCGCCACGCCGCCAATCAGGCGCCGTTGCGCGCCGAAGTCTGTCCGGGCTGCAACAGCTATCTGAAGTTGCTGTATCTGGAAAACGACGGGGAGGGCGAGGCGCTGTCGGCAGATCTGGGCAGTCTGCTGCTCGACATGCGCCTGGCCCAGGACGGTTATCAGCGGCTGGCGCCGAATCTGCTGCTGGCGCCAGGAGACGAATGACGCAAGGGTCTACACTCAGGCGCATCGGTTTTTTCCGGAGTGCCTGATGTCCGTCAGTGTCTTTGCCTTGCGTTTACCTTCCATCGACAGCCTGTTGCGCCATCCCGCGTGTCAGCCATTGGCCGAGCGTTACGGGCGCGAGGCGCTGTTGACGGGGTTTCGCCAGTTGTTGGATGACTTGCGCGAAGCCGTGCTGGCGGGGCAATTGACCGCCGTTGAAATCAGCCCCGAAGCCCTGGCCGGAAGGGTTGCCGAACGTCTGGCGTTGAAGCAGCGCAGCCAGGTGCGCCGGGTGTTCAACCTGACCGGCACCGTGCTGCACACCAACCTCGGGCGCGCCTTGTTGCCCGAAGAAGCCATTGACGCGGTGCAACTCGCGGCGCGCTATCCGTTGAATCTGGAGTTCGACCTGGCCAGCGGCAAGCGCGGCGACCGCGATGACCTGATCGAAGGCCTGATCCGCGAACTGACCGGCGCCGAAGCCGTGACCGTGGTCAACAACAATGCAGCCGCCGTACTGCTGACCCTCAACAGCCTCGGCGCGCGCAAGGAAGGCATCATTTCCCGGGGCGAGTTGATCGAAATCGGCGGCGCGTTCCGCATCCCCGACATCATGAGCCGCGCCGGCGTGCGTCTGCACGAAGTCGGCACCACCAACCGCACCCATGCCCGCGACTACGAAGCCGCCATCAGCCCACGCAGCGGCCTGATCATGCGCGTGCACGCGAGCAACTACAGCATCGAAGGCTTCACCGCCCGGGTCCCGACCGCCGAACTGGCTGCGTTGGCCCATCGGCATGATCTGCCGCTGCTGGAAGATCTTGGCAGCGGCAGTCTGCTGGATCTGACTCGCTGGGGCCTGCCGGCGGAACCGACGGTGCGCCAGGCGCTGCTCGATGGCGCCGACATCGTCACCTTCAGCGGTGACAAATTGCTCGGCGGCCCGCAGGCGGGGGTGATCGTCGGGCGCAAGGAGTTGATCGCGAAGATCAAGAAGAATCCGCTGAAACGCGCGTTGCGGGTCGACAAACTGACCCTGGCCGCACTGGAAGCGGTGCTCGGTCTCTATCGCGACCCGGATCGTCTGGCCGAACGTTTACCGAGCCTGCGCCTGCTGACCCGCCCGCAAGCCGAGATTCTGGCCCAGGCCGAACGCCTGCAACCGGCCATGTCCGAATTGTTGGGCGAGGGCTGGACCGTCACCGCAGAACTTGCGCTGGGCATGATCGGCAGCGGAAGCCAACCGGTGGCACGCCTGCCGAGCGCGGCGCTGTGCCTGCGCCCGCAGGTATCGAAACGCCTGCGCGGACGTAGCCTGCTGAATCTGGAAGCCGGGTTGCGCGCCTTGCCGATCCCGGTGCTCGGGCGCATCGATGACGACGCGTTGTGGCTGGATCTGCGGCAACTCGACGATGAACCGGCGTGGCAGGCGCAACTCGGGCAATTGCAAACGTGATCATCGGCACGGCAGGGCACATCGACCACGGCAAGACGTCATTGCTGCAAGCGCTCACCGGGCAAACCGGCGACCGCCGCCCGCAGGAACGCGAACGCGGCATGACCATTGACCTCGGTTATCTGTACGCAGAACTGGCGCCGGGCGCCGGGCTGACAGGTTTCATCGACGTACCAGGTCACGAGAAATTCACCCACAACATGCTCGCTGGCGCGCAAGGCATCGATCTGGTGTTGCTGGTGGTGGCGGCGGATGACGGAGTGATGCCGCAGACCCGCGAGCATCTGGCGATTGTCGAGCTGCTGGGCATCCCCCGGGCGCTGGTAGCGATCACCAAGTGCGATCGGGTTGAAGCGGGCAGGGTGGAAGAAGTCCGCCGACAGGTTGGAAGCCTTCTGGCGTCTGGCCCCTATGCCGGGGCGCCGCTGTTGACGGTTTCCAGCGTGACGGGCGAGGGTGTCGACGCGTTGCGCCAGACGTTGCTGCAGATAGAAAGCGAAGAACGCAGTCGCGACGGTGGATTTCGTCTGGCGATCGACCGGGCGTTCAGTGTCGCCGGCGCCGGCATCGTGGTGACGGGGACGGCGCTTTCAGGCGCGGTCGCCGTGGGTGACAAACTCAGCCTCGGCCCGGCGGGCAAAACCGTGCGAGTCAGGGGACTGCACGCGCAGAATCAGGCCGCCGAGCAGGCATTCGCCGGCCAGCGCGTAGCCCTGAACATCAGCGCGGATCGTCTGGAACTTGGGCAGATTCATCGCGGCCAATGGTTGCTCGCCGAATGGCTGTACGCACCGACCCAGCGGCTGGACATCGAATTCCGGTTGTTGCCGGGCGAACGGGTTTTCCAGCATTTCCAGCCAGTGCACCTGCATCTGGGCACTCAGGACGTGATCGCCCGGGTCGCCTTGCTGGAAGGCTCGAGCCTGGCGCCCGGCGAGCGCATGTTTGCGCAACTGCTGACGAACGTCCCGGTGCACGGCGTCCACGGTGACCCGCTGATCCTGCGTGACGCCAGTGCCCAGCGAACGCTCGGCGGTGGACGCGTGCTCGATCCCTTCGCGCCAGCCCGTCAACGGCGCAGCCCGGAACGGCTGGCGCAGCTGCGCGCACTGGCGATCAACTCCGAGCTGGAACAGGCCTTGCCGACGTTGCTGGAATACAGTGAAAGCGGCCTTGATCCGCAGCGCCTGGAGCGTCAGTTCAATCGTCCGCGTGAGCGTTGGTCATTACCGGATAACGTCCGCCTGGTCGAAACCCGGCAAGGACCGATGCTGTTCAATGCACAGCGCTGGGGCATGCTCAAGTTCACCTTGCTGGAGCAACTGGCACGCTTTCATGAGCTGGAGCCCGATCAAATGGGGCCGGATCGCGACCGTCTGCGGCGCTTCAGCGGTTTGAGTGTCGAACGTGCAACGTTCATCAGCCTGCTGGAAGAACTGCTCGGCGCCGGTTCACTGGTCGCCAGCGGCCCGTGGCTGCATTTGCCCGAGCACCAGGTACGCCTGAGTGCCGACGACGAAACCCTGTGGCAGGCGCTTCAGCCATTGTTCGAGCAGAACGGTTTCGATCCGTCGTGGGTACGCGACATGGCAAAAGTCGTCGACCAGGAAGATGCGACCGTGCGTTTGCTGCTGCGCAAACTGGCGCGCCTTGGCGTGACGCATCAAGTGGTGCGCGACCTGTTTGTCACCGACATCACGTTGCGGCAAATGGCGGCGGTGTTGCTGCGCCTGGCTGAAGAAAATCCGCAAATCGAAGTCACGGCATTCCGTGATGCGCTAGGCTTGGGACGCAAACGCAGTATTCAGATCCTTGAATACTTCGATCGGCTGGGCCTGACCCGACGCGTCGGCGAAGGCCGGCAGATCCGCTTCGACAGTGCGCTGGCCAACTCTGGCGCCAGCTGAGTTCAAGGAAGGCAATCGCGCCCGGTGGCGCGGCCGGGCTTCAAACCCGGTTGGGGACGGCATCCGTTCCCGGGCAGGTTCGACTCCGGCTGCCTTCCGCCATTTTCCCTTCAAAAACCCAGCGGGTACTGGATCACCACGTAGATCCGGTCAATGTCATCACCCGCCTGGGCGCTGTTGGCCCGGTGTGAAACGTGGGACAGCTGCACTGACAAATCCTTGGCCGCGCCGGACTGGACGATGTAGCGCAGATCGATATCGCGCTCCCAGTGTTTGCCGCCGTCCCCTTGCTGTGGCTGGTATTGCCCGCTGTCCGCGTCGAACGGGTTATAAGCGCCGCCCTTGGGTGCGTGGGTGCCGTCGATGTGGCTGCCGGAAACATAACGGGTCATGAAGTTCAGCCCCGGAATGCCGAAGGCGCCGAGATCGAGGTCGTAACGCGCTTGCCAGGAGCGTTCGTGGGCACCGTTGAAGTCGGCGTATTTGATCGAGTTGGCCAGGTAGATCGAGTCGCCACCGACGAAATCGAACGGTGTGTCGCCATTGATGCGTTGCCAGCCGAGCATCACCGCATGGGCGCCAAAGGTGTATTTGCCCGAGAAACTGAACGCGGTGTTGTCGATGTCGCCGGCCAGCGCCTGACCGGTATCGCGGGTGTGGTAGACGTTGGCATCGAGCAACAGACCGGACTGTTTGAAATGCAGGTTGGCGTAGTACTGGCGCCAGGTGTCGCTCAGATCCGACGCATACAGCGCGCCACCCACCGGGCTGTCGCTGAACAGGTCGGTGCCGACGAAACTGATGCTTTCGCCTCGGGTGCTGGCACCGTAGCCCTGAAAATCGCCTTTGCCGGAAGAGCTGTCCTGGTTCTTGAATGCCGTGAAGCGCCCGGCGACAAGGCGCGCGTTTTCGATCTCGTGGCTGTCGAGCAGAAACCCCGTGGCGTATTCCGGTTGCAGCCGTTTGTCCGAGGTGTCGAACACCGGCGTTTCCACGGTCATTTCACCGAAGGCGAGGGTAGTCTTCGAGGCCTTGAGCTTCAGCGCACCGCCGGCGCTGGAATAGTCGCTTGCGCTACGGCCGTCACTGTCCACCGGCAACAGCCCCGTGCCGGAGTGCCCTTTACCGCCATCAAGTTTCAGTCCGTAAAAAGCGTGGGCATCAAGGCCTAATCCGACGGTTCCATCCGTGAAACCGGATGCAAAAGTGCCGATAAACCCCTGAGCCCATTCCTGTTTGTAGTTTTTGCCGGTGGGTGAGGGCGAGCGGTAGTCGTTGCTCAGGTAGAAGTTGCGGCTGAGCACTTCGGCCTTGGCGTCGTCGAGAAATCCGCTGGCAAATGCCGAGTCGGCCATTGCGCAATACAAGAGTGCCAGGGCAAAACGCGGTTGCATGAAAGCTTTCATGTGTCAGTGACCGGCCGTGAGGGAAGTCGCCGGATACTGAAGCAAACCGTCGTGCTGCGATTGAGCGGATGTGCTGAGTCAGCGTCCTCAGTTCACCCGGCCTTTTCGCTGTCTGGCAGGCTCGACAGGGGTGGCTCTTGATGCCTGCAGAAGACTGGCGAAGGCCGCCTTGTCGATCGGGCGACTCATGAAATAACCCTGCACTTCGTTGCATTGATCCTTGCCCAGGATGTCCAGTTGTTCCTCGGTTTCAACGCCTTCGGCAGTCACGGTCAGCCCCATCGCTTTACCCAGGCCAATGATGGCCTGGACCACCGCCCGATCATTGGCGCCGGTGCTGATGGAAGCAATGAAACGTTTGTCGATCTTGATGCCGTCGAACGGGTAGGCGCGCAGATAGCCAAGGGATGAATAACCGGTGCCGAAGTCATCCATGTTCAGGCGCACGCCCAGTTCCTTGAGCGCGTTCATGGTGGTCAACGCGCCGTCGGTGTCGTTGAGCATGACGTTCTCGGTGATTTCCAGTTCCAGTCGGCTGGCCGGGAAGCGAGTGCCGACCAGCACTTCGCGTACATCTTCGACCACATCGCTGATCGCAAACTGCGCGGGTGACAGGTTGACCGACAGCAGAATGTCCGCCGGCCAGGTCAGTGCCGTTTCACACGCTTCACGCAGGACCCAGCGGCCCAAGGGGACAATCAGGTCGGTCTGTTCGGCCAGCGGAATGAAGACATCCGGCCCGAGCAACCCTTTGACAGGGTGCTGCCAGCGCACCAATGCCTCGACCGAGACGATTTTCTTGCCATCGACCGTGTATCGGGGCTGGTAGTGCAGCACAAACTGATTGTTCGTCAGGGCGCGGCGCAGTTCATCCTCCATCTGCCGGCGCGTCTGGATCTGATCGCTCATGTGCGCTTCGAAATAGCACCAGGTGTTCTTGCCTTCGGATTTGGCCTGGTACAGCGCAATGTCCGCGCAACGGATCAGCTCGCTGGCAACGTACCCGTGACGCCGGCTCAGGGCGATTCCGACACTGGCGCCGATGTGCAACGGTTGCTGTTCGAAGAGGATGGGCTGATGCAGGCTGCCGATCAGGCGTGTGCAGAATTTGTCGATCTCCTGATGCGTGTCCATGCCGCAGAGCACCACGACGAACTCGTCACCGCCCAGACGGGCGACGATATCGTGGTCGCGCGTGCATTCGCGCAAGCGGCTGGCGACTTCTTGCAACACAGCATCGCCTGCCGGATGCCCGAGCGAATCGTTGATCGGCTTGAAGTTATCCAGGTCAATCATCAGCAGCGACAAAGGCGGGGCGTGCTCCTTGAGTAACAGGGCGTCGTCCAGATAGCGCGACAGCTTGTTGCGGTTGGGCAGGCCCGTCAGCGCGTCATGCAGGGACAAGTGCTGGATCTGCGCATGGGCGGCGACTTCATCGGTGATGTCGCTGGCCGTGCCGCGATAACCGACGACTGCCGCACCCTCCACGATGGGCCTGGCCGAGAGGCGGCAGTGGCGCTGTTGTTCCTTGCGGTCACGGTAGGTGCAGCGCAGGTCGCTGGCGTTGCTCCCGTCATCGAGTTTTTTCAGCCACAGATCCAGTGGCGTGGTGTCGCAGACCAGCAAGTGCCCGATGTGTTTGCCGATCCACTGGGCCTGCTCATAGCCGGTGACTGCACTGAACCGGGCCGACAGATAGGTGATGGCCAACGCTTCATCCACTTCCCAGATCCAGTCGGAAGCCGCTTCGGCCACCGCCCGGAAGCGCTCCTCGCTGGCTTCAAGGGCGCGGTTGGACGCCAGCAGTGCCTGATTCGAGGCCTGCATCGCTTCAAAACTGTCGTCGACGTAGCGCGAGGAACGCAGCGCATGGCGAAAGAACCACGCGGTCAGGGCCATCAACACGATCAAAGCGGGGCCGAGGGTAGGCAACAACGACCACAGCAGATGCTGGCCCGGTCGCTCCAGATCAGCAACGAGGCTGTAGCCGGTACTGTCCAGCGGGACGCGGGGCTGGCCGGGGTCGATGGTGCCATCCGGTGCCAGCTTCAGATTGTTCAGCCCGTACCCGCTGCCGATCTTGCGCAACTTGGTGGGCGTCAGCTTGTCGACGAAGACCAGCACGGAGGTTTTTTGTGGATCGCCCACCGGACGCTCATCGTTGGGAAGGATCGCCGCAGCGGTGACCAGCGCCGGCCAGCCTTCGAACAATGAATAAGTACTGACAGGCCTGGTCAGGTCCGGCTGGTTCTGCACTTGTTCCACCAGGCTGAGCGCCGGAACCTCAAGAAACTGGCGCATTTGCGCATCGAGCAATTGCCCGCGAACGACGGTGTATTTGGTGCGGTCCCGATCCAGCACGAACAGACCGTCATAGCCGTCGTTGGTAAACAGGGTCTTGCCCATGTTCTGCTCGGTGTACGCCCAATTCGTGTCGACTGTGCCGCCCAAACGTTCATACGCTGTCGTCCAGTAGGCGTAACTGCTGATGTAGTTCTTCGATGCGGTGATCCGGTTTTCCAGCGCTCGCGCCGAATAGAACCGCACGTCGTCGACGTCCTCCTCATCCAGATGAGTGGCAATACCGAGCAACGCGGCAGTTGCCGCCATCACCCCGGCAATGAACAGAGCACCCACCGCCACAGCCAGACGCCGGGTGACAGGGCCCTGAAGGTTGGGGAGTGGCGTCGAATGGCTGGAGATATCCATCTGCTCGTCCTTGATCCGGTGTCTGTTCAATCTAGAACATCTTCAGCCTGGGGATGTTCAGAAGTTGTGCCAGTCGTGTCTGACCGCTCGGACGTCCTTGACCCGAAAGCACAAGACTTCACGCTCAAAAACCGGATAATGGCGGCCAATTTGTTTAGCTCGCTATTCTGGTAACCCGCATGGAAATCAAGGTCAATTTTCTCGACAACCTCCGACTCGAAGCCAAGTTCGATGACTTCACGGTGGTGGCCGATCAACCGATCCGTTACAAGGGCGATGGCTCTGCACCGGGTCCGTTCGACTATTTCCTGGCGTCGTCGGCCTTGTGCGCGGCTTACTTCGTAAAGTTGTACTGCAGCACCCGCAATATCCCGACCGAAAACATTCGTCTGTCGCAGAACAACATTGTCGATCCGGAAAACCGCTACAACCAGATCTTCAAGATCCAGGTTGAGCTGCCGGCGGACATCTCCGAGAAGGATCGCCAGGGCATCCTGCGCTCGATCGACCGTTGCACGGTTAAAAAGGTTGTGCAGGCCGGGCCAGAGTTTGTGATCGAGGAAGTCGAGAACCTCGACGCCGATGCCCAGGCCTTGTTGATGCCGGTTGCAACGTCCGGCGCGGGCACCCGCATTGCCGGCAAGGACCTGCCGCTGGAGCAAACCATCGCCAATATGTCGGGGATTCTGGCCGACCTGGGCATGAAGATCGAAATTGCTTCGTGGCGCAACATCGTGCCCAACGTCTGGTCGCTGCACATCCGCGATGCGCAGTCGCCGATGTGCTTCACCAACGGCAAGGGCGCGACCAAAGAAAGCGCGCTGGCCTCGGCGCTGGGCGAGTTCATCGAGCGGCTGAATTGCAACTTCTTCTACAACGATCAGTTCTGGGGCGAAGAGATCGCCAATGCCGAGTTCGTGCATTACCCGGACGAGCGCTGGTTCAAGCCTGGCGCGAAAGACGAGTTGCCTGCAGAAATTCTCGACGAGTACTGCCTGGGTATTTACAACCGCGACGGCGAACTGCGCGGCTCGCACCTGTACGACACCAACTCCGGCAATACCCAGCGTGGTATTTGCTCGCTGCCGTTCGTGCGCCAGTCGGACAACGAGGTCGTGTATTTCCCGTCCAACCTGATCGAAAACCTGTTTCTCAGCAACGGCATGAGCGCCGGCAACACCCTGGCCGAAGCGCAAGTGCAGTGCCTGTCGGAAATCTTCGAGCGGGCGGTCAAGCGCGAAATCCTCGAAGGGGAAATGGCCCTGCCGGATGTACCGCAAGAGGTACTGGCGAAATACCCGGGCATCCTCGCCGGGATCAAGGCGCTGGAAGAGCAGGGCTTCCCGGTGCTGGTCAAGGACGCGTCGCTGGGTGGTGAATTCCCGGTGATGTGCGTGACGCTGATGAACCCGCGCACCGGCGGCGTGTTCGCCTCGTTCGGCGCGCACCCGAGCTTCGAAGTGGCGCTGGAACGCAGCCTCACCGAATTGCTGCAGGGCCGCAGCTTTGAAGGCCTCAACGATCTGCCGCAGCCGACCTTCTCGGGCCAGGCCGTGACCGAACCGAACAACTTCGTCGAGCACTTCATCGATTCCAGCGGCGTGGTGTCGTGGCGTTTCTTCAGCGCCAAGGCCGATTTCGAATTCGTCGAGTGGGACTTCTCCGGCAATGGCGAAAACTCCAACGCCGAAGAGGCCGCGACGCTGTTCGGCATCCTTGAAGACATGGGCAAGGAAGTCTACATGGCGGTCTACGAGCACATCGGCGCCAAGGCTTGCCGCATTCTGGTGCCGGACTACTCGGAGATCTATCCGGTAGAGGACCTGATCTGGGACAACACCAACAAAGCGCTGCAATTCCGTGCCGACATCCTCAACCTGCACAACCTGAGCAAGGTCGGCCTGCGCAATCTCGTCAAAGGCCTGGAACACAGCGAGCTGGACGATTACACCGACATCACCACGCTGATCGGCATCGAGTTCGACGACAACACGCCATGGGGCAAGTTGACCATTCTCGAACTGCGCCTGCTGATCTACCTCGCCTTGCAGAAGTACGAGCAGGCCAAGGATCTGGTCGAAGCCTTCCTGCAATACAACGACAACACCGTCGAGCGCGGCTTGTTCTATCAAGCGGTCAACGTCGTGCTGGAAATGGAGCTGGACGAGGATCTGGAGCTGGAAGACTACGAAGCCAACTTCCGCCGCATGTTCGGCGACGAGCGCATGGATGCGGCGATCGGCTCGGTCAATGGCAGCGTGCGCTTCTACGGCCTGACGCCGACCAGCATGAAGCTGGAAGGGCTGGATCGGCACCTGCGCCTGATCGAGAGCTACAAGAAATTGCACGCGGCGCGCGCCAACTGATGACTTTGATCGGTTGAACGGCCTTTTTTCGTCTGTTGCTCGCACGAAAACAAACGCCCCAACCAAGTCGGGGCGTTTGTTGCACTGGCCTTCAGTGCGTTTTCACACAGTCTGTCCGGGTGCTTTTTTTGTGGTCGCTAAACGTCGGTATCAGAGCGCGGCTTTCACCTGCAATCCAAACACCAGTGCATTGTCGATGTCCTGTCCGGAAAACGCGCCCGGCTCGATGATGTACTGCATATTCGGGCGCAGCGTCAGCCAAGGCGTGGCCTGATAGCCGTAACCGAGTTCGATCAATTGCTCGGCGCTGTCCAGGTTTGGAAACGCTGCGCCACTGTCCAGCGCCGCGTCTTGCTGCACATCACGGCTGCGCGGGTTCGGCACTGCGCGGCCGTAGCCCAGCGCCACGGTGTCACGCGGGCGGCCTTCGAACGGTTTGTACAGAACCAGCCCGGTGCCGTACCACTTGCTGAATGGCGACGCGGCTTCGCTGGCCGCCGAGTATTGGCCGAAAGCGTGCAGGCTGCGGCCTTCGGAGGCGTCCGAGGCCCAGACGGCCTGGTCGATCAGGACGTAATGGCCGCCGCGTCCGGACACTTCCTTGTCACTGCCGATGCGTTTGACGTCGGAGCTGTCGTAGTAATAACCGACCTTGTACTCGCCCGGCAGTTTGCCCGCCTTCTTGTAGACCAGTTCGATCGGCACCACGGTGCCGGTGGTGTGTTTCGGGCCCAGGTGCCAGGCACGGCTGGAATTGCCATTGCTTTGCGGGTCGACATTGAACGCGGCCACCCGCAGTTGCCAGGCCGGGGAGAGGTCGTATTTCACCCGCACACCCAGGTGGGCGTTGGGGTAGTTGGTCCAGCCGCTGCCACCGGACATGTTTAGCGGATGGCCGCAGAAACCGGCGTTCATGAAGTTGCAGAGAATGCCACTGTCGAGACCGCCGAGGTCGTTGCCCATGGCCATGTAGCCGAGTTTGACGTTCAGAGCCGGGGTAAACAGGCTGCGTTCGTAACTGAGTTCGGTCAGGCGCGTGTAGAGGCCACCGTAGTTTTCCTGGATGGGCAAACGGTTGCCGACCAGATCTTCGGAGGCACTGTTGCCGCGTCGGTCGTTGATGCTCAGCTGGATCTTCCCGGCGTTTTCGACGCCGTACAGTTTGCTCAGGTCGAACTGCGCGCCGAGCTTGATGTTTTGCGAGTAGCGCGCCGAGCGATGCAGGCCACCGTCGGCGTTGTAGGCGGTTTCGCCGGTGTAGTCGCCGGTGAACTTGATGCCGTCTTCGTCGAACTGGTGGCGCAGTCCGCCCCAGTCGCCGGTCAGTGTGTTGCGGGTAAAAACGTTCGAATCGCTATCGGCGAAAGCGGGCAGGGCAGCGCCGCAGGTGAGACCGAACAGCATGCCGGTGAATACGCCGGCGTGAGAAAAGCGAACAGCCAATGACATTGCGCAAATCCAGAGCGAAGGACATAAAACGACGCGGCACCCGAAGGCGCCGCGCACAAGTGAAATAAAGGAGGGCGCTGCGGTTTACGGCAGCGCGTACGCCATGACGTAGTCGCCGCGATCGGTGGACTGACGAGCACCACCGGCAGTGATGACCACGTATTGCTTGCCGGTTTTCGGCGACACATACGTCATCGGGCCGCCCTGGCTGCCGACCGGCAGGCGGGCTTTCCAGATTTCTTCACCGTTGCCGCTGTTGTACGCGCGCAGGTAGAAGTCCTGGGTGCCGGCGATAAAGATCAGGCCGCCCTGGGTCGACAGGGTGCCGCCGAGGGTTGGCAGACCGATCTTGATCGGCAGGTGCATGCGGATGCCCAGCGGGCCGGTGTCTTCAACGGTACCGACCGGAACTTGCCAGGCGACTTTTTGGGTTTTCATGTCGATGGCGGTCAGGGTGCCGAACGGCGGGGCCTGGCAAGGAATGCCGGCGACCGACAGGAAGCGGTTCTTGTTGACCGCGTACGGCGTACCTTTCAGCGGCACAGCGCCCATACCGGTGTTCAACGCTTCGCCACCGGAAGTTGCCTGGCCCTTGTTCTGCGACGGGATCATCTGAATCCACAGCCCCAGGCGCATGTCGTTGACGAAGATGAAGCCGTGCACCGGGTCAGTCGAGATGCTGCCCCAGTTCATGCCGCCCAGCGAGCCCGGGAAGCTCAGGGATTTGTCAGTGCCTGGCGCGGTGTACAGACCGTCGTAGCGCATCGACTTGAAATCGATCCGGCACAGCAACTGGTCGTACGGGGTTGCGCCCCACATGTCCGACTCGGTCAGGTGCTGGGCACCGATCTGCGGCATGCCTACCGATTTCGGCTGGGTTGGCGAGTAGGGTTCGTTTGGAATGTTCGACGCCTTGACCGGTACTTCTTTAACGTCGGTCAGCGGTTTGCCGGTGGCACGGTCGAGCACGTAAATCTGTCCGGCCTTGGTGCCGATCACCACCGCGGGCACGGTTTTGCCGTCTTTGGTGAAGTCGATCAGGCTTGGCTGCATCGGCAGGTCGAAGTCCCAGAGATCGTTGTGCACGGTCTGGTAGACCCACTTTTCTTCGCCGCTGTTGGCGTCCAGCGCCAGGATCGAGGCGCCGTAGGTGTGATCCAGTTTGCTGCGCTCGACCCCATAGATGTCGGTGGACGAACTGCCCATTGGCAGGAAGATTGTGTTGGTTGCCGGGTCATAGGACATCGGCGCCCAGCTGTTCGGCGTGCTGCGAACATAGGTTTTGCCATCGGCCGGTGCCTTTTTATCCTGCGGATTGCCCGGGTCGAACGCCCAGCGCATGGCACCGGTCATCACGTCGAAACCACGGATCACGCCGCCCGGCATGTCGGTCTGCACGTTGTCGGCCACACGACCGCCAACCACCACGGTGGTGCCGGCCATCAGCGGCGCGGATGACAATTGATAGTAGCTGTCGGGCACATCGCCCAGACCGGCCTTCAGATCAACCTGGCCGTTGTTGCCGAAACCCTGGCAGAACTCGCCGGTGTCGGCATCGACTGCGATCAGGCGGGCGTCGATGGTGTTGGTCAGCAAACG
Organism: Pseudomonas sp. B15(2017); assembly: GCF_002113215.1. NCBI lineage: Bacteria > Pseudomonadati > Pseudomonadota > Gammaproteobacteria > Pseudomonadales > Pseudomonadaceae > Pseudomonas > Pseudomonas sp. B15(2017). The sequence goes on along the minus strand of NZ_NEJZ01000008.1, from coordinate 68,682 downwards.
ACGGGTGCAGTTGGCAGCAGAAGCGGCCGGGGGCTCGGTGACAGGCGAACCGGCCGGTTTGGCGACGGCTGCGCTGGCATCGAAGTAGGCCATGCCACGGCAACGCTGCCAGACTTTGGACTGAGCGTTGATCGCGTTTTTCCAGAGTTCTTTACCGGTGTCGGCATCCAGCGCGATCAAGTTGTTGTGCGGGGTGCAGATGAAGACTTTGTTGCCGATCTGCAGTGGAGTCAGCTGGTCTTCGGCCCCGTTGCCGTCGCTTTCGGCGATGTCGCCGGTGTGGTAGGTCCACGCGACTTTCAATTTGTCGACGTTGCTGCGATTGATCTGGTCCAGCGCAGCGAAGCGACTGCCGCCCTCGGTATTACCGTAGTGCGCCCAGTCTTTCTGCGCCTTTTCCGGCTCCACTGGCGTCAGGCCCGGGCCAGTACCGGTAGGCGCGACGGTCGGGTGCGTAACGAACATGTTGCCCGCGGCCACCGCCAGTCCAACCGCCAGAACAGCCGCAACACCGTAAGCACCGCGACCCGCGACGCCGCCATCGGCGCGTTTGAGCATCGGGTAGACCAGCGCGACCACCAGGCCCACGGCGCTGAACATGAACAGACGCGAGAACACCGGCCAGAACACCAGCCCTGCATCGATCACTGCCCAGATCGCCGTCCCCAGCAGGAACGCCGCAAACAGCCAGGCGCCGGCAGGCTTGCGGCGGGCGATCAGCAGACCGGAAACGGCCATCGCCAGACCGCCGACCAGGAAGTACCAAGAGCCTCCCAGGCTGACCAATTTCACACCGCCAGCGGCCAGTGCCAGGCCGAGCAGGGCGATGATCACGCCCAGCCCGACCAGAATGAATGTTGATATGCCCGAGAGGCGTTGACTCTGCTTCACGTTGAATGTCCCGTTGAAATGAGGGGGGCATTATATAGTTAGGTAACTACCTAGTTAAATCACTAATTCAGAATGAAGTGTAGTTTGCTGCTCAATGGCGTGCTCTAGCACCGAAAGCGCAGCCAGCGGGCTCCACGCCAATGTCCAAGGGGCGGTAAAAATTCGCCTTTGTGTCAGCAGAAATGGAATTTGTGACAGCTACAGATAACTGCTGATGCCCGGAGCAACCTCAAGCAGGATTGCAATCAGCCCATGCGTCACTTGATGGAGGGGCTCGACATCCACACGAACTTCGCCGTCCGCCGGACTGTCCAGTCCTTTACATGCACTGGGTGAAGGCGAAAACGACATGACAATGACTGTAGGCGATTTTCTGGTCGAGCGACTGAGCGAGTGGGGCGTGACGCGGTTTTTTGGGTATCCGGGCGACGGCATCAACGGCGTTTTCGGCGCACTGAGCCGGGCGCGGGGAAAGATCGAATTCATTCAAGCGCGGCACGAAGAGATGGCCGCGTTCATGGCCTCGGCGCATGCCAAGTTCACCGGCGAGCTGGGGGTATGTATCGCCACGTCAGGCCCTGGTGCCTCACATCTGATCACGGGACTCTACGACGCGCGCATGGATCACGTACCCGTGCTGGCGATTGTGGGTCAACAGGCCCGCGCGGCACTCGGTGGTCACTATCAACAGGAGCTCGACCTGCTGTCGATGTTCAAGGATGTGGCCGGTGCCTTCGTGCAACAGGCGTCAGCCCCGGCACAGGTTCGCCACTTGATCGACAGGGCGGTACGCACGGCTGTCGGTGAGCGGCGCGTCACGGCAATCATCCTGCCCAACGACTTGCAGGACATCGAATATGAAGCTCCGGGACGAACCCATGGCACTGTGCATTCCGGGGTGGGCTATACCAAACCGAAAGTCGTGCCTTATGACGCGGATCTGCAACGTGCCGCCGAGGTTCTGAATGCAGGCGAAAAAGTGGCGATTCTGGTGGGGGCCGGTGCGTTGCAGGCAACCGACCAGGTCATCGCCGTGGCGGAAAAGCTTGGCGCCGGTGTCGCCAAGGCGCTTCTCGGTAAAGCGGTACTGCCGGACGAACTGCCCTGGGTCACGGGCAGCATCGGTTTGCTGGGCACCGAACCCAGCTACAAGTTGATGACCGAATGCGACACCTTGCTGATGATCGGCTCCGGGTTTCCGTATTCTGAATTTCTGCCAAAGGAAGGTCAGGCACGCGGGGTGCAGATCGATTTGCAACCCGACATGCTTAGCTTGCGCTACCCCATGGAGGTCAATCTGGTAGGTGACGCCGGGGAAACCCTCGCTGCACTGTTGCCATTGCTTGAGCACAAAACGTCACGCAGATGGCGCAAAAAGGTCGAAGGCTGGCGTGCTTCCTGGGAGAAAACCCTGGAAAAACGCGCCATGGCCAAGGCCGATCCCGTCAATCCGCAACGGGTGGTGTTCGAACTGTCGCCACGTCTGCCGGAACTTTCGATCATCACCAGCGATTCCGGCTCTTGCGCCAACTGGTACGCCCGCGATCTGAAAGTGCGGCGCGGCATGAAGTGTTCCCTGTCTGGCGGCCTGGCCTCGATGGGCGCCGCTGTGCCTTATGCGATTGCGGCCAAATTCGCGTTCCCGGAGCGTCCCGTGATCGCGCTGGTGGGCGATGGCGCGATGCAGATGAGCAATATGGCGGAGTTGATCACCGTGGCCAAATATTGGCGGCAGTGGGCAAGCCCCAAATGGATCTGCGCCGTCTTCAACAATGAAGACCTCAATCAGGTGACTTGGGAGCAACGGGTCATGGAGGGGGATCCGAAGTTCGAAGCGTCGCAGAGCATTCCCGATGTTCCTTATCACCTGTTCGCCATCTCCATTGGGCTGAAAGGCATATTCGTCGACCGCGAAGACGACGTGGCCGCCGCGTGGGAGCAGGCGCTGGCTTCGGATGTCCCCGTGCTGATCGAATTCAAGACCGACCCCAACGTTCCACCGCTTCCTCCGCATATCAAGCTCGAACAAGCGAAGAAGTTCGCCACCACGTTGCTCAAGGGGGATCCGGACGAGGCGGGGATTGTCGTGCAAACCGCCAAACAGGTGTTGGGGGCTGTGCTTCCGCGCAAAAAATGAGTTCCGTCAGGAGCCGCCTCACCCGTCGTGGATTGAATACATCCAATGCGCGTGAGGTCTGCAATAATGAGCACCATTGCGGCACGAGGGCATGTCGAGTACTCGTGTCGGTATCCGGCAGTTTGATTTGGAGGATTCCATGCGTGACATTATTGATGGCTTTCTGCGTTTTCAGCGCGAGGTGTATCCACAGCGCGTCGAGCTTTTCAAGCAGCTCGCGACAGAACAGAACCCCAAGGCGCTGTTCGTCACGTGCTCGGACAGTCGTGTAGTGCCTGAACTCCTCACACAGCGCGAACCGGGCGAGCTATTCGTGATCCGCAACGCCGGCAACATCGTGCCGTCGTACGGACCTGAACCGGGTGGGGTTTCGGCCACTGTCGAATATGCGGTCGCCGTGCTCGGCGTAAAGGACATCGTGATTTGCGGCCATTCGGATTGCGGGGCGATGGGCGCGATTTCACGCTGCACCTGTCTGGATCATCTTCCGGCCGTTGCCAACTGGCTTCGTCACTCGGATGCGGCGAAAGCGATCAACGCCGCACATGAATTCGATACGCCACGTGACAAGCTCGACGGCCTCGTTCGCGAAAACGTGATTGCACAATTGGCAAACCTGCGCACTCATCCATCGGTGGCGCTCGCGCTCGAGCAGGGAAGTTTGAATCTGCATGGCTGGGTCTATGACATCGAGGCAGGTTGCATCGATGCGCTGGATGGCGCCACTCGGCGTTTCGTCAAACTTTCCGATTCACCGACCACAGTTGCCGTTGCTGCGCGCAACGTTGATCACGTGTAACAGCGACGCATCGGCACTCTTCGATCATCTGGCCGAGCAGGTCGGGTTGACGGGTTTGATGTCTTGGCTGGCCACCGCCTCGTCATTTTTGCGGGCGGAGGCCTCACGGGCTTGTATCAGGATCGCTTGGTGTCGTGCTGATACGCGATCACCGCCATCCTGTGCAAAGGTTTGGTTGGTCGCAATCTGAAGAACGGGCAGCAGGGCAGGTGTGCCGAATTTCATCGTTAAGTCAAAATTCGACTTTATAATTCAATTTGATTATCAGATCCGGAACACCCCCAATTGTTTTCAATAAACCCATCGCGCCATCAGCCACTTTGTGGCAATCCAAAGGCATGCAGACGGTTGTAACGGGTTGATGCATTAGTTTGTTGCGTACACGATCTCGGAGGTCGTCCAGGAGGGCGAACAAATCTGGACTGATTGTACCGCTGCTGTTTAAGTTTTTGAGCATGTCGCCTACAGTCGGTTTTTTTGAGTTGTGAACCGTTTTGTGTAAGTCCCATAACTGCTTGAGAGAGGACTCGACAACAAACCAGATCATCGTGAACGATCCTCTGAAGTCATGGTTGCTGAATGCGAACTTTGCTTTGGCGATCAAAGCGAGTCGCTTAATTAGTTCCGGGTTTTCGATGGCTTGTTCAAAATGCTGCAATGCGTTTTTGATCGTAGCAGCCTTCACCTTTGTGAAACTTGACCATGTCCCAATGTCGTGGGAGGGTGTCGAATAGGTGCTTATGAATGATGTGCATCTTGCAGCCATCAAAGATAATTTGTTCGTGTGATTTTTCCGCACAGGGTTTTGTCCGATAAAGCCGACACGGCAGGTATCCTCCATCGATACCGCACAGAACGAAATTTCTCCGGAGTCAGGGCAGGCGATGGATTCAGACTCAATGTAAAGCTGCATCACATTGGCATAATCCATATGTTCGTCCCACCATTGAACGGCTTCTGCAATCTGGTCAGGGTCGCTCATGGACGGGCGGGTCTTCGCTAATTCACTAATATGAAGCAGCATCAGCCCGTCGACGCAGATGACCGCTGAAAATTTCGGTGTGCGGTGCCAAATCACCGGGTCGGGAATAATGCCATTCAGCTTGCGGCGGTCAGTCGGATCGTCGACATCCAACCAGTCCTCAACCCAGAACCCTTTTTCATCATAAAATCCGATGTAATCTTCGATATCGTCGTTGCTTGAAATGGTGTCCAAAATTTTCACTCGATATTTAACTAGCGGACGATGTCAGATGTTCATATGTCAGTCCGCAGGATAATCACGTCACGCTCACGTCGATTGGCCGAGCTCATTCACCACGGCCACGCCCCCCAGGATTATCTCTCATTGTCTGACACTTGCCGAAGATGCGGAGATGCGCCCGGCAGCCATCGGCTATGAGCGGCCACTCCGCCGTGGTCAGCGCATCCCGATCGTCGGGGTGCACGCTGGTGATCACTTGTTCGAGGCTGAGGCCCTCGCGCCCCAGGCTCGGGTCGAGGTTGAACACCTGGGCAAAGCCTTCGTCGACGGCAAAGCGATCAGTCAGCAGGTCCCAATCGAGACATTGCCTTACTTCCTGATTGCAGGTGTTGAGGGAGAACGTTCGAAGCATTTTCTTGTACGCAGTGAGGGGCGCGTACAGGGTTATAGGCGTCTCATTAAGGTGACTCGTGACGGAATCTCGCGTGGGAGCGTATCCGTAGTAAAAGAAATTGTACGCGGCTAATAAGTTTGTATAGGTTTTAATCAAGATAGGCGGAAAAATGCCATCTGACAATGAAGCGGCATTTTTTCGTGTAGAGAGGAAGACTCACTTCACAGCGTGAAGCTTTTCTTGTGTAGAGGGGAGAGGGGCGAATATTGATCCGCACTGCCTGGCGCCATTGCCTGCACGCTGAAAAAGGCCCGGATTCATCCGGGCCAGTTTTGCACGTCAGCGTGAATCCGCCTTGCTGACAACTTCGGCGGATGATCTTTTCCGGCGTCTCTGAAGCCAGCTATGGAACGCATGTACGGGATGGAGGATGGCGGTCAGTATGCCAATCAGCAGGATGGTGAAGAGGATGATCAGCGGGAGGCTTTCGTGCGAGAACATGGTGGGTTACTCCTGTAGTCACTATGTCGTAACCCGCAGAATAGACGCATCGAAGCCTGTTTTCGATGAATGAATGTTCATCCTTGAACGCTGCTGGTGTGTTACGGCGAATCTTCCGGGTGCATTGTCAGAATGATCTTCCCAACATTCCTTGAAGACTCCATTCGCCAGTGGCATACGCCAGTCGCACGGCTCGCATCCCTGGCTGCGCGGCGAGATATTGTTTCGATGCTCACGAAGCGATCGCGAGATGAACGGCGTTTTTACACAGCAAACGTAGTCCCGCGAGTATTCACAAAAAGCGAGTAGATCGAGTGACTACTTGCCATGAACAACCTGTTCCCTTCGCGCCCCCCGAAGCACAGGTTCGGGCAGCGCTCTGGCAGCGAAATATGGCCGATGGCCTTGCCCTGTGGATTGAAAACACGCACGCCGTCGAGTTTTTCCAGATCGGCCCTGGGATCACCATTGCCGCCCCAGCCGCACCACAGGTTGCCCGCTTCGTCGCACTTGATACCGTCGATTGCCGCGTAGTCCAGCCCCTCGATGTGCTTGCGGCGCTCGCCCAGTGTGCCGTCTTCGTTCACGGCAATTGCCCAGATCAAGCGATTGGGTTTGGCGCGGCCTTCGACGACATACAGGGTTTTTTCGTCGGGACTGAAGCACAGGCCATTAGGGCCGTTAAGGTCGTCGATCACCCGAGTGACCTTTCTGCTCTCACCATCGATGCGGTAAACGGCGTGGGGTTGGCTCGGGGTGATTTTGTGGCCTTCGTAATTGTTGCCGGTCTGGAATGGCGGGTCGGTGAACCAGATCGATCCGTCACTTTTGCAGACGATGTCGTTGGGCGAGTTGAAGGGCTTGCCATCAAAGCTGTCGGCCAGCACGGTGATCGTGCCGTTGTATTCGGTGCGTGTGACGCGGCGGCCTTCGCTGGTGGTGGTAGAGCCTTCGCAGACGATAAGACGCCCTTGGCGATCCCGGCACATTCCGTTGGAGAAGTTCGAGTGTTCACGGTACACGGTGAAGGTCTCGGTGATTTCATCCCAACGCATGATGCGATTATTGGGGATGTCGCTGACCAGCAAATAGCGGCCATCACCGACCCAGACCGGTCCTTCGGCCCAGCGCATGCCGGTGGCGAGTTTTTCCACACTAGCGTTGAAAATACGCAGGTCGAGGAAGCTGTCGTCGAGGATATGAATCAGTGGATCCGGGTAGCGTTGACTCAACGGTTCGGCAGCTTCAGAGAAACTGGGCAGCAAGGCGCTGCCGGTGGCGAGCGTGGCGGAAACAGCGAGGGACTTCTTCAGGAAGCTGCGGCGTGTATTGCCTTTTACCTGTTCGAGGTTGTCAGGCATGGCGGACAGGGATGAGCCCATGTAGCGATCTCCATGGTTTTATTTTTTTTGGAGACGCAGTAATAGCCCGTGATAGGACATCGTACAAGTGATTTGTTATCCAAGTCTGGTCGGGCTTGGAGATTAAGGCCTTCGCCCGAAATCGAAGCCCAGCGTAAATACGACGAGTTGCAAAGCACCTATCACTTGCAGGCACAACTGGTCAGTTACGCCGGCGACACCGGCATCGACATCAGCCGCTACGCCGACAGCGATGCACTATCGATGCACACCGAAGGCCTGACCTCTTACGTGATGCGCCCCGATGGCAGTGGTCAGCCGCTGACGGCGGGTGATGTGAAAAAGCGCTTCGCCAGCGTTACTCGTGGCAGCGACCTGATTCTGGTCGGTACACCGCAGCAAGTCGCCGATCGCATCGAAGAGCACGCGCGAATATCCGGCACCAGTGGCTATATGCTCAACCCGCTGATCAGCCCAGGCAGTCTTGAGGACTTTGTCGAACTGGTCATTCCCGAACTGCAAAAGCGTGGGCTGTACCGGAATCAGCCACAAAGCGGCACCTTCCGTTCGCGGTTAAGGGCAGATCACTCCAATCACCTGCCTGCCTCGGTTTATGGGGCTTCGTTCCGCTTCGACAAGGCGCTTTAGGCTGACACTCAGCATCTGTTATTCCAGCGCTGCGCAGGGAACAGGTGCGCCAGCGGGTCGAGCGAGGTCGTCGCGGCTTTGGTGGCCGTGCCGGGTGTGTAGGAAAAAATTCGGGGCTTTGCGCCTTCCTGAGCCGTGTTCCTACCGAAATTTGCGATTTATCCAACAGAAAAGGGGTTGGTTTCGCAGTGAAATATTAATTAGAATCAGTCTCATTTATATCCTTCGCGCAGGGTCTCTTGAGATGATTGAAGCAGCGACGCCACCGGAGCACAGCCTACACACCTTGTACCGAGACCACCGAGGCTGGCTGGAAAACTGGCTGCGAAAGCGCATGGGCAACGCGTGGGATGCGGCGGATCTGAGTCAGGACACGTTCATGCGGGTGTTGTGCAGTTCACAACCCGTCGCCGAAATGCGCGAACCGCGCGCCTATCTGTTGACCGTCGGCAAACGCCTGCTGAGTAATTTCTATACCCGACGCAGTCTGGAAAAAGCTTATCTGGACGCGTTGGCCCACTTGCCTGAAGACTGTGTCCCGTCCCCCGAGCAGCGCTGGGTAGTGTTCGAAACCCTCCAGGCGCTCGATGAACTTCTCGACGGTTTGCCCCGGGAAGTTCGTCGCGCATTTCTGTGGAGCCAGCTCGAAGGCCTGGGCTATCGCGAAATCGCCGAACGCCTACAAGTTTCCGAACGTACGGTCAAACGCTACATGGCCCAAGCCTATGAGCATTGCCTGCTGGTGGACTGGTGATGCGCGCGGCACCCTCCAGCGAAGCCCGCGAGATTGCACGGGCGGCTGCGCAGTGGCTGACATTGCTGGAGTCCGGCGAGGCTACCCAGGACGATCAGGCGCGCCTGCAGAACTGGCGCAACAGCCATAGTAGTCATGAGCATGCCTGGCAAAAGGCGCAGATGCTGCGTCAGCGTTTTTTCGGCTTGCCGTCGGTATTGGCGATGGCCACGCTTGATCGTCCTGATCCTGCTCGCCGTGCCGCACTCAAACGGGCGCTTGGGGTGACGGCGCTGGTGCCGACTGCATGGCTGATCGGGCGTCAGCTCCCGCTGGATGTCTGGCGCGCCGACTTGCAGACCGGCACCGGCGAACACAAACGCATTCCCCTGGCCGACGGCAGTACCTTGCAACTCAATACCGCCAGTGCCGTGAACATCGACCTCGGTGCTCGCCTGCTGACCTTGGTGCGCGGCGAAATGGCGCTCAACGTACCCGGAACCGCACCACTGACCATTCAGGCGCCTTATGGCCGGATCATCGTCAGTCGCAGTGAAGTGTGCGTGCGTCTCAACGAGCGCGATTGCCGCGTGTCGGTCGTCAGCGGTGCGGTGCGCCTGCAACCGCTGCAAGGCCCTGAAATGTTACTGAACGCCGGACAGCAAGTGCGCCTGCAGGCCAATGGTGCAGGGGCCGTCGGTGCGTTCGATGCGCTGCTGCCCGGCTGGCGTGACGGGGTGCTGATGGCACAGAATCAGCCGCTCGGTGAGTTCCTGCGTGAACTCGGTCGTTATCGCCCCGGCCTTTTGCGTTGGGAACCTGCGCTTGAAAGCTTGCGGGTTACCGGCAGTTTCCGCCTCGACAACACCGACCGCATCCTGTCACTGCTGGCCGCCAGCCTGCCGCTGGACGTGCAATCGCGCACCCGATTCTGGGTCACGCTGGTTCCTCGAAAAAATATTGCCTGAAGCCTGTCCCTTTTTTTCGCCTCGCCGGTCATTCCAGGTAAGTGAACAAAAAACGAGAGCTTCTTCCAATGCCCGCAGTATTCCCGAGTCGTTTGCGTCCGTTGTTGCAGTTGAGCCTCATGCTGAGCCTGAGTGCCAGTCCATTCTTGATGCCGGTGAGCTGGGCGGACGAGGCCGCTCGTCGCAGCTATCAGGTGCCCGCCGGCAGTCTGAGCGTCGCACTGACCCGGTTTGCCGGGCTGGCCGGGGTCAACCTGTCGGTGGATCCGGCGCTGGTCAGCGGTCGCAGCAGCAACGGCCTGTCCGGCGAGTATGGTGTCGAGGAAGGCTTCGCCCGTTTGCTCGCGGGCTCCGGCCTGCAACTGCAGCCGGTCGGCGAGCAGGCATATATCCTGATGCCGGCACCGGAAGGCAGCAGCCTGCAACTCGCACCGACTTCGATTCTCGGCGCCAACGACGAAACCGGCGGCGACGTGTATGCGGGTGGCCAGGTGGCGCGCCGTGGTTCGCAAGGCCTATTGGGCTCCCGCGATTTCATGGAAACGCCGTTCAGCATGACCACCTACACGAGCGAGGCGGTCAAGAACCAGCAGGCCCGCACCCTGGGTGACCTGATTGCCAGTGATCCCTCGGTCCGCGCCACCAACCCGGCCGGCGGCCGTTACGAGCAGTTCACCATTCGCGGTTTCAGTCTGTTCAACAGCGATGTGGCGTACAACGGTCTGTACGGGGTCTTGCCGACTTACACGATCGACATGGAAATGGCTGACCGCGTCGACATCCTCAAAGGCCCGACCCAGCTCATCAACGGCATTTCGCCACGGGGCAGCGTCGGCGGCGGCATCAACGTGGTGCCCAAGCGCGCAACCGACAAGCCGATCACTTCGCTGACCGCCAATTACGCGTCCAACAACCAAATTGGCGGCGCCGTGGATGTCGGGCGGCGCTTTGGCGAAGACAATCAGTTCGGCCTCCGATTCAATGGGGTCAAGCAGTCCGGTGACACCGAGTGGGATCATCAGAGCGTCGACCGTGACATGGCCGTGCTGGGGCTGGATTTTCGCGGTGAACGCCTGCGTCTTTCCACCGACGTCGGCCGTACTGAACGTGATACCGACGCCCCGCAGGAGCGCGTGCAGGTCGGTGTTAATGCCCGCGTCCCGAGTGCCAGTGAAGTCAGACACAACTATGCGCAGCCTTGGAGTAAGGCCCGTACCAAGGATACGTTCGGAACGGTGAATGCCGAGTTCGACGTCAATGATTCCACCCTGTTGTACGGCGGAGTCGGTGTACGCAAAAGCAATCATGATTTCCTTCGGCACGCGGTAGCGGTCACCAACGACAAAGGCGACTTCAGCGTCCAGCCTCGGGATTTCACCCGTGACGAAAACGTCCGTACCGCTACGGCCGGGGTGCGCAACTGGTTCCATACCGGGCCGGTGAGCCATGAAATCAATCTCGCCGCCAGCTACTTCTACATGGACTTCGAGAACGGTGGTGCGCGCTATGCGGCCTCCCCGAGCAATCTCTACAACCCCGTTGAAACGCCAACTCCGGTGCGTCCGACGCGACAGGATCCGAAGGTCTATACCGAAAACCGTTTCAGTGGTGTAGCGCTCGCCGACACGATGGGCTTTTTCGATGATCGCTTGCTGCTGACGCTGGGCGCCCGCTGGCAAAGGGTGAAGGTCGATGACTGGAGCGACGATGTCAAAGGCGACACCGCCTACGATGAAGAAAAAGTCTCGCCATCCGGCGGCATCCTGTTCAAGGCCACCGACAAACTGTCGCTGTACGCCAACTACATGGAAGGCCTGAGCCAAGGCAAGATCGCACCGTCAACATCGGTGAACGAAGACGAAATCTTCCCGCCGTTTATCAGCCGACAGGTCGAGGTTGGCGCAAAGTATGACGCCGGTTCGTTCGGCCTGACCGCCGCAGTCTTCCGGATCAAGCAACCGGCCTACGAGACCAATGCGGTGACTCGGGTCTTCGGCCCCAACGGCAAACGCCAGAACGATGGCGTGGAACTGACGGTGTTCGGCGAACCCCTCCAGGGTTTTCGTCTGCTCGGCGGTGTCATGTACATCGACAGTGAGTTGACCCACACCACCAACGGCACCTTCGATGGCAACCGTGCACCGGCGACCCCGAAATTCAACGTCAATCTCGGCGCGGAATGGGACGTGCCCAACGTCCAGGGCCTTACCCTGACCGGGCGTGGCATCTACTCGAGCTCGCAATACCTGGATCAGTCCAACGACAAGCAGATCGATGCCTGGGAGCGCTTCGACGTGGGTGCGCGCTACGCGTTCAAGGTCGACGAAAAGAACATCACCCTGCGAGCCAACATCGAAAACGTCGCGGACAAACGCTACTGGAGCTCCGCCGGTGCGTCCGATGACAGCGAGCCAGGGCTGACGCTTTCGACACCACGAACCTATCTGCTTTCGGCAACCGTCGACTTCTGAAACGAGGAACTTGGCCCATGGAAGGGCAGCGCAGGAATGTTCTGAAGGTATTTCACGAAGCAAGGAACTCTATGCACAACACTATTCAGTAGTTATCCCGATACTGTGCAATGAATTACTGCTAATAAAGATAATAAAAAGTTGAGCGTTGCATGATAAAAGTATGGCCATATCATGGCGCATCAGTTGATTTTGTTCGGGTTTAACGACTTGCAATTTGTTGTGCGCGCAGGTTTTTAATTAAAAATGGCGTTATGTAAATATTCCAAAAAAATGCCAACTTCCTGTTGCATGAATTAGTTGATGGGAATAGTTTTCATATCGAAATTGACCGAGGGTGATCCGATGTTGAATGATGGCGCATTGCACATTAGTCCTCTGCAAAAGACCAATGCCGACTATTTGGTGCGACAGGGAAAGTTTGAATCGAATGTTCGAAGTTATCCGCGCAAGTTGCCACTGGCCATTGCCAAGGCACACGGTGTCTGGGTAACGGATGTCGAAGGCAAGACCTATCTGGATTGCCTGGCCGGTGCCGGGACGCTAGCGCTCGGGCACAATCACCCGGCCATCATGGACAGTATCGGCAGCTTTCTGGCTTCCGGCCTGCCGATGCACACCCTAGACCTGACGACCGAGGTCAAGGACGCTTTCAGTGAAACCCTGCTGAGCCTGTTGCCGGGGCAGGGCGAGGGTTACTGCCTGCAATTCTGCGGTCCTTCGGGGGCGGATGCAGTAGAAGCCGCGCTGAAACTGGCCAAGACGTTCACCGGTCGCCACAACATCATCAGTTTTTCCGGTGCCTACCACGGCATGACTCACGGCGCGCTGGCCCTGACCGGCAACCTCGGGCCGAAGAACGCCGTCGCCGGCCTGATGCCTGGCGTGCAATTCATGCCGTATCCCCATGAGTACCGCTGCCCGTTCGGGTTGGGCGGTGAGGCTGGCACCGAGGCGCTGACCCATTACTTCACCCAGTTCATCGAGGATGTCGAGAGCGGGGTCACCTTGCCGGCAGCCGTGATCGTCGAGGCGGTACAGGGCGAGGGCGGGGTCAACTGTGCGCCGGACAGCTGGCTGCGCGCGATCCGTGACGTCACGCGCAAGCACGGGATCCTGCTGATTCTTGACGAAGTGCAGGCCGGTTTCGGTCGCACCGGCAAGATGTTTGCCTTCGAACATGCGCAAATCGAGCCGGACATCATTGTCATGTCCAAGGCGGTAGGTGGTGGTCTGCCGATGGCGGTGCTGGGCATCAAGCGCGAATTCGACGCTTGGGAACCGGGCAATCACGCCGGCACCTTCCGTGGCAACCAGATGGCCATGGCCGCCGGGCTTGCAACGCTGCAGACGCTCAAGCATCAACAGCTTCCGGCCCAGGCCGAACGACGTGGTCAATGGCTCAAGGATCAGCTGAACGGTTTGCGCCAACGGTATCCGGCCCTGGGTCAGGTGCGCGGTCGGGGCCTGATGCTCGGCATTGAGATCGTCGACGAACGCCAGCCGGCAGATCGTCTCGGGCATTTTCCTATGGACCCGGTACTTTCCGTCGCCATCCAGCAGCAATGCTTCAAACAGGGACTGCTTCTGGAGAGGGGCGGGCGCCGGGGTAATGTCATTCGTTTATTGCCTCCGCTGATTATTGATGACCAACAATGCCAGCAAGTGATTCAGCGATTTGAAACGGCACTTGAAGCTGCACTGCTTGAAGTTCGTGCGTAATCGTTTGTTTAAAAGGTGTTTGAGCCTGGCGAACGTTATTTAGAGAACGATCAGGGTGAATGGTCGAACCGCCGCTTAAAGAAAGCACTTCAGTGATGAGCGCTTTTTCAGAAACTTTCGGTAATCGATTGTTTATTTAATTCTCACCGGGATGACTTTTTTAAAGTTGCTGTAGTGCGCTCCGTAAGTTGGCGCAAGCGCTTGTTCTTTGTCCCGGCAAACGTAACCAGTGACCTCACGGGCTGCTGTGGAGTACCTATGAATCAAGCAGATCGCAATGTTGTATCAAGAATGGTCAGTGAGTTGGCGAGTACCCGCGCCTTGCTCAATTGTTTGATCAAGGAGTTCGCCTTGCCGGAAAACTGCCTCGATTATCGCTGGCCCAGTGATATGCAAGGCATCGCGCCTGGCTGTTATCTGGAAGGCCTGCAGTGGAAGGGCATTCCGCTGACGATCAGCCTGCCCAATGAGCAACAGTTCTTTGTCATGGTCGATCGTCGTGACCGTCTAGGCAGCCATCGTTATCTATCGGACGTCTATGCCCGTCAGGGTCAGGGGGATTGGCGTTGCCTGGGTTTCGCCGAGTTTGCCGCAGAGTTGCTGGGTGCCTGCGAGCACATGACCCGTGCCAGCAATGAAGAACTGCTCGACCAGGTATTGCAGAGCCAGGGTCTGACAGCCGCGATCGTGGCGCACAACATGGACAATCAGCGCCCGGCACCGCTCAGCAGCTACCTGGCCAGCGAGCAGGGTTTATGGTTCGGTCATCCCAATCATCCGGCACCCAAGGCCCGCTTGTGGCCGGCGCATCTTTCGCAGCAGACCTACGCCCCCGAGTTTCAGGCGCAAACCGCGTTGCATCTGTTCGAAGTCCCTCGGCAAGGACTGCGCGTTACCGCCAACGGCCTCGATGAAAGCCAGGTCATGGCCGGATTTGCCGATCAGCAGCGGGCCAGGCCCGGTCACGCGATGATTTGCATGCACCCGGTGCAGGCGCAGTTGTTCATTCAGGACCGACGCGTGCAGCAACTGCTCGAACTGGGCGACATCGTCGATCACGGTGCCACCGGCCCGATCGCCAGTCCCACGGCGTCGATGCGCACCTGGTACATCGAAGGTCATGGCTATTTCATCAAGGGTTCGCTGCATGTGCGCATTACCAACTGCGTGCGCAAGAACGCCTGGTACGAGCTGGAAAGCACGCTGATCATCGATCAGCTGTTCCAGCGTCTTCTGCAAACCCAGCCGGATACGCTGGGTGGCTTGTCGGTGATTGCCGAGCCCGGTTCGATGAGCTGGGCGCCGCCCCAGGCCAGTGAGGCGGACGCCCATTGGTTCCGTGAACAGACCGGCGCGATCCTGCGGGAAAACTTTTGCCTGCGTTCCCGTGCCGATCGCAGCGTGATGGCCGGCACTCTGTTTGCCCACGACATCCATTCTCGCCCCCTGGTGCACGGCTTCCTGCAAGCGGCATTTGGCCAGGAACCTGACGACGAACAACTGGTGGAATGGTTCGACCGCTACCAGGCCCTGTTGCTGCGCCCGGTGCTGGCGTTGTTCTTCAACCACGGCGTGGTGATGGAACCGCACCTGCAGAACACCGTGCTGGTCCACGATTCAGGTCAGCCGCAACAGCTGCTGCTGCGTGATTTCGAGGGGGTGAAACTCACCGAGGAGCTGGGCATCCGGCAGATCGATGTCGGGCTGCACCCTCGGGTGCGCCAGTCGCTTCAGTACAGTCGAGCGCAGGGCTGGAGCCGGATTTCCTACTGCCTGATGATCAACAACCTCTCCGAAGCCGTGCTCGCTCTGAGCTGGGAACGCCCGCACCTGGCCCCTGTGATGTGGCAGCGGGTGGAGCGCCAACTGCGCGTCATACGCGATGAACTGACGCGTCCCGCGCCGGAGCTCGATGCGCTGATCGCCGGACAGCCGATTGCCTGCAAGACCAACCTGAAAGTGCGCCTGAGCGCCCAGGCGGATCGCGCTGCCGGCTACGTCAGGCTCGTCTCACCCTGGAGCGAGGAGGCCCGTTATGGCTGATCTGACGGTTCCCGTTCTGGAAGCGATCGATCGTGTTCGGGCCGCGAATCTGGATCCGCTGGCGGCATTCATCTACGACCTCGACGCGTTGCAGGCCCACGTGCGCGAGGTGATGGACGCACTGCCGCCGAAGGTCGAGCTGTATTACGCGATCAAGGCCAACAGCGAAGCGCCCTTGCTTGAGGTTCTGGCGCCGCTGGTCAGTGGTTTCGAAATTTCCTCGGGAGGCGAGATCGAGCGGGTGATGACTTGCCCGATCCGCAAACCCTATGTGTTTTCCGGCCCCGGCAAGCTCGATTCCGATTTGCGTGCCGCGCTGGCCCATCAAGTCGAAGCCATTCACGTTGAAAGCCTGAACGAGATCGAGCGCCTGCAACGGCTGGCCAATGAAGCGGGGCGGGTACAGCCGGTGTTTATCCGGATCAATCCTCAGCTCCCGGCACAGCAGTCGAGCAAACTGGCCATGGCCGGTACGGCGACGCCCTTCGGCATCGATGAATCGGAGCTCGGCGAAGCAGTGCAACGGGTCGATCGCGCCACGCATTTGTGCCTCAAGGGCTTTCATGTGCATGCCATGTCGCACCAGATGTCGGTGGAGCGACACGAGCAACTGCTCGATTTCTATTTGCAGCGCTGGGACGAATGGAAAACCCTGGCCGCCTACCCGGAGCAACTGACCCACCTGAATGTCGGCGGCGGGATCGGCGTCGATTATCTGGGCGGACAGCGGTTCGACTGGCAGCGACTGTGCCGTTATCTGGAACGCCGCCTGGACGATCAGCCCGATGCGCCGATCCTGCGCTTCGAGCCGGGGCGGTACATCAGTGCGTTCTGTGGTTACTACGTGATCGAGGTGCTGGACACCAAGACCAGCCATGGCGAGCACTTCATCGTGTGCCGTGGCGGCACCCATCAGTTCCGCCTGCCGGCCGCGCAAAGCCATGACCACCCACTGATTCACCTGCCGCAGACTCCCCCGACCGCCGAATCGACCGAGCGCAACTGGACCGTGGTCGGGCAGCTGTGTACGCCCAAGGATGTCCTGAGCCGGCAGCAGCCGCTCACCGGTGTCGAAGTCGGGGACTTGCTGGTACTGCCCATGGCGGGGGCCTACGGCTACAACATTTCCCACGCCGACTTCCTCTGCCATCCACGGCCGCCACAACATTTCGTGCATCGGGGCGCATTGCTCGAAGGAGTCGGCCTGTGGCAGTGAGTTTCAATCCCGCACGGCGCTGGGTGGTGCTGAATGTGCTTCTGGGCACGCTCACGGTCAGCCTCAACAACAGCTCTCTGAATCCGGCATTGCCGGCCTTCATGACGGCGTTCGAGATCGGGCCGCTGCTGGCAACCTGGATTGTTGCGGGGTTCATGACCAGCATGGGCGTGACCATGCCGCTGACCAGTTTTCTCAGCCAGCGCCTGGGCCGCAAGCGCCTGTATCTGTGGGGCGTGGCGCTTTTCATCGGCGGTTCGCTGATGGGCGCGCTGGCGGATTCGATTGCCATGGTCATCGCAGCGAGAGTGGTGCAGGGCATCGCCAGCGGGCTGATGATTCCGTTGTCGCTGGCGATCATTTTCTCGGTGTATGCCAAGGATGAACGAGGCCGGGTGACGGGGCTGTGGGGAGCGGCGGTGATGCTCGCACCTGCGGTCGGGCCTCTGTGCGGCAGCTTGCTGCTGGATTGGTTCAGCTGGCGGTCGCTGTTTCTGATGAATGTGCCGATCGGCCTGATTGCGCTGCTGATGGGGCTCGGCGTTCTGCCGGACTCCGAGCCGACGGAGCGCAAACCCTTCGACCTGACAGGCTACGTGTTGATCGCTTCGGGCATTGGTTTGTTGATGGTCGCCATCAGCCGGATGCATCACGCCGATACACTGCTCGAACCGGCCAACGTCGGCATGTTGCTGGCAGCGGTGGTCTCTCTGGTGGCATTCGTCCGGGTCGAGCTACGCCGCGAGGAGCCGCTGCTCAACCTGCGAATCTTCGCCTTGCGCGGTTACCGGTTGAGCGTGGTCATTGCCGTTGTGCAGTCGGTGGGCATGTTCGAGTGCCTGGTGTTGCTGCCCCTGCTGGTGCAGACCGTGCTGGGGTACAGCGCAGTCTGGACCGGCCTGTCGCTGTTGTGCACGGCGGTGTTCGCCAGCCTGTTCGGGCGCATCGGCGGCAGTGCACTGGATCGCCACGGGCCACGGCGGGTGGTCGCGATCGGCCTGTTGCTGACGGGCCTGTCGACCCTGGCGCTGGGCTTGCTCAAGAGCGACGCAGGTATCGGTCTGGTGTTCGGCTTGATGATGGTTCGCGGCGCCGGCCTGGGACTGTCTTACATGCCGGTCACCACCGCCGGGCTCAATGCCTTGCCTGAGCCGATGGTCACCCAGGGCGCGGCGATGAACAACATTTCCCGGCGGCTGGTTTCGTCACTGGCGATTGTCATTGCATCGCTGTGGCTGGAGTTCCGCCTTGCTGCCGCCGGTACCGAGGCACAACTGGCGGCAACACCTTCGGCGATCAGCGAAGTGTTCTTTGCCACCGGCCTGCTGATCCTGCTGGCACTGCCTTGTGCCTGGCGTTTCCCTCTTTCCGACGAGGCGGCCGAGCCTGTACCGGCCGCGCTCGAACATCGTTAACGCATCTTTGGAAGGTATGACCATGACGACGACTTTTTCGACATTCTCTCAACCGTCTTCGACGCCGGGTGCCTGGCTGACGGGCGTCGACGCAGGCATTTATCAGAAGGTGCAGCAGCGGGTCGTTGGCCAGCTGTTGCAGACGTTGCTCTATGAAGCTCTGCTGACTTACCGCAGCCAGACCACGGACAACGGCCAACAAGTATTCGTGGTGATGGGACGCGATGAGCAGCAGAAGCTGGTGGAGTACCGCTGCAAAGGCCTGCTCAGCGACAGTTTTCAATTGATTCGCCTTGATCCACAAACGCTGGAACGCGTGGACAGCCACGGCGAACGCAGCCTGCCGGATCTGCACCAAGCCCTGGCCGAACTGCTGGAGGACTATCAGGACAGCCCGCACCTGGCGCGCTTCATTCAGGAACTGGAACAGACCGAACTCAAGGACCTGCAGTCGCGCAGCCAGGGCTACTCGGCCGACTGCGCACCCCATGAGCTGGACGTCGACGCGCTGGAACAGCACTTCATGGACGCCCACAGTTATCACCCTTGCTACAAGTCGCGCATCGGCTTTTCGCTGGATGACAACCGGGCCTACGGGCCGGAATTCGCGACACCGATCAACGTGGTCTGGCTGGCGATCGCGCGCAATCGGGCGTCGGTCAATCATTCCCGGCACATGGATTTTGCGGCGTTCATCAAGCAGGAAGTGGGCGCACAGCGCTGGCAGCAGATCGTCGATCAATTGGCTGGCCGGGGCCGGTCCATCGAGGACTATGCCGTCCTGCCGGTTCACCCGTGGCAGTGGGAGAACGTGATTGTTCCGGCGTTCTACAAGGAGCTGGCCAGTGGCGAGCTGATCTGGCTCGGGACCTCGGATGACCAGTACAAGGCGCAGCAGTCGATTCGCACGCTAGCCAATGCATCGGCCAGGGAGCGGCCGTACGTCAAACTGGCGATGAGCATGACCAACACCTCCAGCACGCGGATCCTGGCGCGGCACACGGTGATGAACGGGCCGATCATCACCGACTGGCTGCAGCAACTGATTGCCAGCGACAGCACCGCCCGTGCGCTGGACTTCGTCATCCTCGGCGAAGTGGCCGGCGTCAGTTTCGATTACAGCCATCTGCCGCAGTCGCGCAGTGCGCAAACCTACGGCACCCTCGGTGCGATCTGGCGCGAAAGCCTGCATTCGTACCTCAAGGCCGACGAACAGGCCGTGCCGTTCAACGGCCTCAGCCACGTCGAAAACCGCTACGGCGATGCACCGCAGCAGCCTTTTATCGAAGCGTGGATCCGCGAGTACGGCCTTGAAGCCTGGACCCGACAACTGCTGAAAGTTACGGTGCCGCCGATCATCCACATGCTTTACGCCGAAGGCATTGGCATGGAATCCCACGGTCAGAACATCGTGCTGATCGTGAAACAGGGCTGGCCGCAGCGGATCGCCCTGAAGGACTTCCACGATGGCGTGCGTTACTCGCCTGCGCAGCTGGCGCGCCCGGAACTGTGCCCTGAACTGGTGCCGCTGCCAGCCAGTCACGCAAAGCTCAATCGCAACTCGTTCATCCTGACCGACGACGTCAACGCGGTGCGGGATTTCTCCTGCGATTGTTTCTTCTTCATCTGCCTGGCGGAGATGGCGATTTTCCTGCGTCAGCACTATCAGCTCGAAGAAGCGCAGTTCTGGCGCATGACCGCTGAAGTGATCCTCGATTACCAGCAGGCCCATCCGCAGCACCGCGACCGGTTCGGCCTGTTCGACGTGTTCGCGCCACATTACGAAGTGGAGGAGTTGACCAAGCGTCGCCTGCTTGGCGATGGCGAGCGGCGTTTCAAGTCGGTGCCCAATCCATTGCACGTCCACAGGCCGCAAGCATGCTGAGAGTCAATCAACTGAAACGCAAACTGGCGACCGGGGAGGCGGTGTACGGTCTGATCAGCTCGATTCCGGCGCCAGCCGCCATCGAGTTGATCGCCGAGACCGGTTTCGACTTCGTGATCATCGACATGGAGCATGTGCTGATCAACCCGGAAACCGTCGAGAACATGATTCGCACCGCCGAATCCTACGGCATCACGCCGCTGGTGCGGGTGGCGGACCTGAATCCGAAAACCCTGTTGCGGCTGCTTGACGGTGGTGCCCAAGGCATCGTACTGCCGATGATCGAATCCGCCGGGCAAGTGGCGGCGGCCATCGCCGCGTGCAAGTACCACCCGCAGGGCGTTCGCAGCCTCAATGCCGGACGGCCCGGATCGTTCGGCAAACACAGCCTGGCGCAGTACGTGACCGAAGCGAACGAACAGATCATGGTGGTGGCGATGATCGAAAGCGCAGAGGGCGTGCGTTGCGCCGCAGAGATCGCGGCGGTGCCCGGCCTGGACATGATTCTGGAAGGCGCGGCGGACCTGTCGCAGTCCTTCGGCATGCCCTGGCAGATCGATCAACCGCCCGTGCAGCAAGCCCTGCTCGACACCTGGCAGGCCACCCGCACGGCTGGCATCGCGTATTGCGCCATCCCTCGCCAGAGCGGTGACTTGAGTCGCTGGCGTGAGCGCGGGGTCAACGCCTTTGTCCTTGGCGACGAACGCGGCATTGCGTTTCGCGCCCTTCAGGCCCGACTGGCCACTCTTTCTCAAGAAGGAAACTGATTCGATGAAATTCACTACTCAGGCCGCCGACATCGTGATGCAGGACTTGATTGACTGCCTGCTGGCCGAAGACTTTTTTGACCGCGAGCCATTGTCGATTCTTTCTGCCGGGCAATGGCGCCAGGCTCATCCGCAGGCACCGGTCCTTGATGGCGAACATATCTGGGAATGGTGCTGTGACGCGCAGGAACGGCGTTTCATCAGCATCGCGCTGCGGCCCGGCATTACCCAGCAGTGGGAGAAAGTCCCGGGCACTGCCGTGCTGGCCCGGCAGGAAGAACACTGGGTGCGTCTGTCCCCGGTGGAGTTCATGAAACACGTGTTCACGGGCATGGGGCCACGCTTTGCCGATAACGAGAAAGGCCTGACGCTGTTTCTCGAAGTGCTGCACATCAGCATTTGGCAGACCGCGCTGTCGCAGGAACATCAGGTTGACGACACGCACCTGATGGCACGGGACGGGGCGACATTCTTCCGGATCATGGAGCAGTGGGCGTCGCTGCGCGATCGTCCGTACCACCCGCTGGCCAAGGCCAAGCAGGGGTTGCTGCAAAGCGAATACCTGCAATACCAGGCCGAATTCGCCGAGCCGGTGGCGTTGAACTGGGTCGCGGTGCGCAAGGACATGTTGCAGGGCGGAGAAGGGGTGACGGACCTGGAAACCATCTATCCGGCGCGCTATCTGCTGCCGGCGGACTTGCAGAAAAGCCTGGCGGCCGAACTGGCGTCGCGCGGGATCGACGAAACGCATATCGCGCTGCCGGTCCATCCGTGGCAATTCGAGCACGTGCTGCAAGGACAACTGGGGGCCGAGTTCGACCGTGGCGTGTGCCAACGCCTGGATTTCCAGGAAGCTTCAGTATTCGCCACCTCGTCGCTGCGCTCGATGACGCCCTGCTTCGACAGCGCCGACTATCTCAAGCTGCCGATGGCGATCTACTCGCTGGGCGCTTCGCGTTATCTGCCGGCGGTGAAGATGATCAACGGCGGGCTCAGCGAAAAACTGTTGCAGCAGGTGCGAACCCTCGACCCGGTGCTGGCGCAAACCCTGCACTTGTGCGACGAAAGCAAGTGGTGGGCCTTTATGCCACCGCAGGTGACGCTGTTCGACGAGGCGCCACGGCACCTGTCGGCGATGGTGCGCAGTTACCCGCAGGCGCTGCTCGACGATCCCGATTGCCGCTTGCTGCCAATGGCTGCGCTCGGCACACCGCTGCCCGGTAGCCAGCGCCACTTCTTCGATGAATGGATGAGCTATCGCCAACTGCCCGTCGAGGCCAGTTCGGTGCTGACCCTGTTCGGCGAATTGTGCGAGCGCTTCTTCGACGTCAACCTGCGCATGTTCCGCCTGGGTATGCTGGGGGAGGTGCACGGGCAGAACGCGGTGCTGGTCTGGAAGGCCGGTCAGGCTCAGGGCCTGCTGCTGCGCGATCACGATTCGCTCCGCATTTTCGTGCCATGGCTGGAGCGCAACGGCATGGCCGACCCGCAGTACCGGATCAAGAAAGGCCATGCCAATACCCTCTATCACAATTGCCCGGAAGACCTGTTGTTCTGGCTGCAGACCCTGGCCGTGCAGGTCAATGTGCGAGCCATCATCGACACGTTGTCCTCGGTATACAGCGTGCCGGTCACGGCCTTCTGGACAACCTTGCGCACGGTGCTGGAGACCCTGATCCGCCAAATCGACTTTGACGACGCGGCCCGCGCCATGCTTCAGCGTCAACTGTTCGACGCGCCACGCTGGCCGCAGAAATTGCTGCTGACACCGATGATCGAACGTGCCGGCGGGCCGGGGAGCATGCCGTTCGGCAAGGGTGAAGTGGTCAACCCGTTCCAGCGAGTGGCACATGGCGGTTGATCCTCAAGGGCTGATCGGCAGGCGCAGCGTGTTGCGCCTGTCGCTCGGCATGCTGGCGCTGCCGCGTATTGCGCTGGCGGAACCGTTGCGACTGGTGACGCTTTTTCAAGGGGCCACCGACAGTGCCGTCGCGCTGGGAGTGACGCCGTGCGGCGTTGTCGATTCATGGAGCGAAAAGCCCATGTATCGCTATCTGCGTCCGGCCGTGCAGGGAGTGCCTCACGTCGGGCTGGAAACCCAGCCCAGCCTGGAAGACATCGCCTTGCTGCGACCGGATGTGATTGTCGGCTCGCGCTTTCGCCATCAACGCATCGCCCCTCTGCTGGAGCAGATGGGCACAGTGGTGATGCTCAACGAAGTGTTCGAGTTCAAACAGACGCTGGCCTTGATGGGGGCGGCGTTGCATCGTCAGGCGCAGGCCACGCAAGTGCTGGCACTGTGGGAGCAACGGGTGGCTGTCTTGCGTGAACAGTTGCAGGCCCGGTTCGCCGGGCGCTGGCCGTTGACGGTTTCGGTGCTGGATATTCGTGAAGATCACATCCGCAGCTATTTGCCAGCGAGTTTTGCCGGCTCCGTGCTGACTGAGCTGGGTTTTGCCTGGACGCCTGCGGCCCGGGAAGCCCGCGGGGTGTCGCTGAAAATCACCAGCAAGGAAAGTCTTGCGGCCGTTGATGCCGATCTGTTTTTTATCTTCCAGCGCAGCGAGAGTCAGGGCGTACAGCGCAATTATCAGAACCTGGTGCAGCATCCGCTTTGGCGGCAATTGCGTGCGCCTCGCGATGGCCTGATCTGGCGTGTCGACAATGTGGCCTGGAGCCTGTCCGGCGGCATTCTCGGGGCCAACCTGATGCTTGACGAGATTGCGCGAGTGACTGCCATGGAGGCCGTTTCATGAGAGAAGGCGTGAAGCTTCTGGGCTTGTTGCTGGGGTTGTTGTCGAGCGTGATGTTGAGCCTGGCGACGGGGGCGAGCTGGATCGCACCGGCGCAGGTTCTTGATGCCCTGATCCATCCGGATGCGTTGGGGCTGTCCCACGAATGGGTGGTGACTACGCGGTTGTCGCGGACGCTGATGGCGCTCGCGGTCGGTTCCAGCCTGGCGGTGGCCGGCGCCTTGATGCAGGCACTGACCCGCAATCCGCTGGCATCACCCGGACTGTTCGGGATCAACGCAGGCGCGACGTTCGCGATCATTCTCGGCACGTCGGTGTTTGCCTTGAGCGCTCCGCAGCAATGGCTCTGGTGTGCATTCCTGGGGGCAGCGGTGGCCGGAAGCCTGGTGTGGATCATCGGCAATCGGGGGCAGGGCAGCCTCAATCCGTTGCGCATCGTACTGGCGGGGGCGGCCATGACGGCGCTGTTTTCGGCGTTCAGCCAAGCGTTGCTGGTGGTCAATCAGGAAGGCCTGGATACGGTGTTGTTCTGGCTCGCAGGTTCGCTGTCCGAACGCGACCTGGGATTGGCGGCGCCTTTGTTGGTGGTCGTGCTGGTGGCGTTGGCCGCTGCATGGTTGATGGCCGGGCAGGTGAATGTGCTCAACGCAGGGGAGGCGATCGCGACGGGGCTCGGGCAGCGGACGGGGTTGATCCGGTTAACGCTCGGCGTGCTGATCATCTGCCTGGCGGGCAGTGCGATAGCGCTGGCCGGCAGCATCGGTTTCATCGGCTTGCTGGTGCCGCACATGGTGCGCAGGGGTTTGTCGGTCGACCATCGCTGGCTGCTGCCGGGCTGCGCGTTGACCGGTGCGATGTTGTTACTGCTGGCCGACACGCTGGCGCGGGTGGTGATCCTTCCGCAGGAAGTGCCTGTCGGCGTCATGACTGCGTTGTTCGGTGCGCCGTTCTTCATTGCGCTGGCGCGGCGAGGAGGGCGCTATGAATGACTCGCTGATATTGCGGCGCGCAGGGTTCTCGCGGCGCATTGACCTTTCTACCCTCTGGCGTCTGCTCGCCGCGCTGGTGTTCACGGCGATGGTCATGCTGGGCGTGCTTTCGCTTGGCAAGGTCAACCTGTCGCCGCTGACCGTGGTGCAGTTGCTCTGGCAGGGCGGGGATGAGCGCCTGCTGTTCATCATCGAGCAGCTTCGGCTGCCGCGGTTGTTGCTGGCGGCGCTGGTGGGCGCGGCATTGGCGGTGTCGGGACTGATTCTGCAAAGCATCATCCGTAACCCGCTGGCGTCCCCGGATCTGTTGGGCATCACCAGTGGTGCCAGTGCGGCGGCGGTGTTGTACCTGTCGTTCTTCTCGGTGCTGCTGGGCCCGCAATACCTGCCGCTGGCGGCCATGGGCGGCGCCGGACTGGCGGCGTTGAGCATTTATCTGTTGGCCTGGAAACGCGGCGCGTCGCCACTGCGGCTGGTGTTGATCGGGGTCGGCGTGTCGGCGCTGCTGACCGCGCTGACAACGTTCATGCTGGTGTTCAGTCCGTTGACCACCACGCTTTCTGCTTATGTCTGGCTGACCGGCAGCGTGTATGGCGCGAGTTGGCCTGAGCCTCGAGCCCTGGCGGGATGGCTGCTGGCGATCATGCCGATTCTGGTACTTCTGGCGCGTCAGGTGCGGTTTCAGCAACTGGATGAAGCACTGGCCCAAGGTATCGGCGTTCGGGTGCAGTGGCTGCGCGCCGGGTTGTTGATGGTCAGCGTGGCGCTGGCCGGCGCTGCGGTGGCGTGGGGCGGGGCGATTGCGTTTGTCGGCCTGATTGCGCCGCATATTGCCAAGCGCCTGGTGGCCCCGGGATTTGCCGGGCAAGCGGTCATGGCGGCCCTGGTCGGTGCGAATCTGGTGGTGTTGGCCGACCTGATCGGGCGCAGTCTGTTTCTGCCACTAGATTTGCCCGCCGGGATTTTCGTCGCCGTGCTGGGTACACCGTTCTTTCTTTATCTTTTGATCAACCAGCGGCATTAAGGAATGACTGATGGCTTCGATGGCGACCCATCAACTGACCCTGGGCTATCAGCGCCAGGTGATTATCGATGCACTGGATCTGCAACTGCCGGCGGGCAAAGTCTCGGTGCTGATCGGCAGCAACGGTTGTGGCAAAAGCACCTTGCTCAAATCCCTGGCGCGCCTGCTCAAGCCGCGACAGGGTTCGGTCATTCTCAACGGAGTCGACATCCAGCAACGCTCGACGGCGGCCGTGGCGCGGGAACTGGCCATCCTGCCGCAGATGCCCAGCGCGCCGGAAGGCATCACTGTACGGCAACTGGTGGCGCTGGGGCGTTATCCGTATCAGAGCTGGATGCAGCAATGGTCGGTGCAGGATGAGGCCATGGTTGAACGGGCGATGCAGCAGACGGGGGTGCAGGATCTGGCGCAACGGCCTGTCGATGCGCTGTCCGGTGGTCAGCGTCAGCGCGTCTGGATTGCCATGACCCTCGCGCAGGATACCGAGATCGTGTTGCTCGATGAACCGACCACTTTTCTCGATCTGGCCCACCAGATCGAGGTGCTGGATCTGCTGCGCGACCTCAATCGTCAGGAGAACAAGACCATCGTGATGGTTCTGCATGATCTGAACCTGGCGTGTCGCTACGCCGATCATATGGTCGCGGTGCATCAACGCACGGCATTCGCCCAGGGCCGTCCGGCGGACATTCTGACCGAGGGACTGGTCAAGCAGGTCTTCGATCTCAACTGCCGAATCATCGCCGATCCGTTCTTCGGCACACCGCTGTGCATCCCGTTCGGACGGGAGTTGCCGCAATGAACCTGAGTTCGGCATTCGCACCGCACGACTGGGCGGTATTGAGTGGTCCGCTACGTCTCAAGCCCATGGCCGAGCACGACCGGCAACGCTCGGTTCGCGCCACGGCATTGCTGGATGAAGACGCGTGCGTGCAATTGCTCGACCGGCTGGGTCCCGTGATCGGCTCTCCGACCCGAGCCATCACCGCATCGCTATTGGCCAAGCGGTTCTCTTTTCTGGCCACGGGCGCTTGTCTGTACGCCATGTCGGTTTGTGATCAGGGACTGATGTTGTCCCTTGAGGACTGCGTGATCGAATACGGTCATGACGAAGGGCTCTGGACGTCCTCTATGCCCATGCCCGAGCGAGCACCCACCCGGTACGATGCCGGAGAACGAGAAGCCTGGCGGGCGGAAGTCGTGACAGCGTTGTTCGCGGGCGTGTTGGCTCCGTTATGGCAGATGTTCAATCGGGTCAGCGGGATTTCGCGACGCATTCTGTGGGAAAACACCGCCGTGCGCGTTTATTCGCTGTACGAAAAGCGCATGAGCAAGGTGCAGGACCCGCAGATTCGCCAGCGCCAGGAAGCGGATTTCCATTGGCTGCTCAATGAAGCCCCCCCGGAACTGTTCGGCCTGGATTACAACCCGCTGACGCACTTCCGCCGCCCGCCCACGCCCATGGAGGAGGGGGGCAGTGTCCGTTTTCGCCGTACCTGTTGCTTCTACTATCGAGCCTGCGATCCCGTCGAATATTGCTCGACATGCCCCCTCATCCGGCCAAAACCTTCACGTCCGAGGAAATGTTCATGATCGTTCCCCGTCAACAACAGGCCAGCCCGGAACTGCTTGAACAGTATCGGCAGATCGCGCCATCAACCCTGGGCCATTTTGGCGATCAGGGGTATTTGCGCGGCATCAAACCGTTGTTCTGCAATGTGCGCATGCTGGGCAATGTCGTCACCGTTAAGGTCTTTCCACCCGATGGCAGCATCTTGCGCGACGCGCTGTTGCTCAGTCAGCCGGGCGATGTGTTGGTGATCGAATGTGCAGGCGACGAGGAGTGCGCCTGCTGGGGCGAGCTGCGAACACTGGCCGGGCTGATCAAAGGGCTGGCAGGTGTCGTGGTCGGCGGCGCGGTGACCGATGTGGCGGCCTTGCGCGAACACCGGTTGCCTGTTTTCAGCTTTGGGGTTAGTGCTTACACCACCCGTGGAATCGGTCTGCGAGGTGAGGTCAATGGCACCGTGGAAGTCGCCGGGGTGCGGATCAATCCAGGGGACATTGCGCTGGGCGATGATGACGGCGTGTTCATTCTTGATGTGGCTCGTGCTGAATCCCTGTTGCCAGAGCTCATGGCCAAGGAAGCGCTGGATCGTGAGCGCAGGGCGGCTTTTCTGGACAAGCTGCCATCGATTCAAGACAACCAGTACGCGTGAGGTCTGCAATAATGGCGACCATTTCGGCGCGAGGGCATGTCGAGTGCTCGTGTTGGCATCCGGCAGTTTGATTTGGAGGATTCTATGCGTGACATTATTGATGGCTTTCTGCGTTTTCAGCGCGAGGTGTATCCACAGCGCGTCGAGCTTTTCAAGCAGCTCGCGACAGAACAGAACCCCAAGGCGCTGTTCGTCACGTGCTCGGACAGTCGTGTAGTGCCTGAACTCCTCACACAGCGCGAACCGGGCGAGCTATTCGTGATCCGCAACGCCGGCAACATCGTGCCGTCGTACGGACCTGAACCGGGTGGGGTTTCGGCCACTGTCGAATATGCGGTCGCCGTGCTCGGCGTAAAGGACATCGTGATTTGCGGCCATTCGGATTGCGGGGCGATGGGCGCGATTTCACGCTGCACCTGTCTGGATCATCTTCCGGCCGTTGCCAACTGGCTTCGTCACTCGGATGCGGCGAAAGCGATCAACGCCGCACATGAATTCGATACGCCACGTGACAAGCTCGATGGCCTCGTTCGCGAAAACGTGATTGCACAATTGGCGAACCTGCGCACTCATCCATCGGTGGCGCTCGCGCTCGAGCAGGGGAGTTTGAATCTGCATGGCTGGGTCTATGACATCGAGGCAGGTTGCATCGATGCGCTGGATGGCGCCACTCGGCGTTTCGTCAAACTTTCCGATTCACCGACCACAGTTGCCGTTGCTGCGCGCAACGTGGGTCAGTTGTAACGGCGGCGGACGAGCCAGGACGGAGATGTCTTCGTCCTGGTCAAGCAGTACCAGGCCCGAGATGAAGAAACTGCCGGCGTTTCCTTGGTACAGCCTGTAGCCTGGCTTTTCCCTTTGACTGAACCTCATGGATGCTTATGAAAATTCGCCGTTTCTCGCCAGGAGATGAGGCCGCGTTGTTTCGTGTCTTCTTCTCGAGTATTCATCAACTCGCAGCGGGTGATTACACTCAAAACCAGATTGATGCTTGGGCACCAGAAGACATAGACCCGCAGTACTGGACGACACGGATGCGAACAATCAATCCGTTTGTCGCTGAACACAATGGCGAAATAGTGGGCTATGCCGATATTCAGTCCAATGGTTACATCGACCATTTTTTTGTTTCCGGTGCCCATGCTGGTCAAGGCATCGGCACTCTTCTCATGAGTCGTATCCTTGACGAAGCGGATACGCTGGGAATTCGAGAACTCACTTCAGACGTCAGTCGCACCGCTGAGATCTTCTTTGAGCGTCACGGTTTTCATGTAGTGGAGAGAAAACTCTCGGTCACCCGCGGTGTGTCGTTGCCGAATGCGCTGATGCGTAAAGAGCTGAAGTGAAAGGTGAGTTCGACCGACTTAGAACCTAGAGTGCTGTAGCGCGAAGGTTTCCGGCTGGGGTCGGATTTATGATCCTTTGCAAATCTTCGCCTCGGACGGGTAGTTGCAATATACGAAGTGAGGGTAGTGAGCGTTTTTTGGCCCACTCGGCAAGGTGACGGCGCTCCTGAAAGTTCACATCCGAGGTGAGAATGATCAGGTTTATCGCGCGATACCAAGCAAGGGATTTCAGGCAATCGCTGTCCCTGCGAACTTCAAAATTGTCGAAGATCAACGTTTCGAATCGATCTCCAGCTTCGAGCAGTTCTACAACCTCTTTCGCAGTGCTACGAAGCGTAATGTTGAAAATCCCCAGGCGGTTAAGCAAGCGTGTGAACTCCAGCATCTCGCCAAAACGCTTTCCTATCACGACGACTCTCTCTTGAGTTCTCTGCATCGCTACGTCTCCAAAAAATCGCAAAAGCCTATGCAATTGATTGAGGGTTGTGCACAAGAAAAATCTTGTCTGGGGCCGGGTATATTCTCGAATATGCTCTGGGCTCACGAATCCGTCGAGGCCAGAAAGTTATTCAAATCGCTGAGCAGGTTCTCAACGGACTGATACAGTTCATCAACGACTTTCGCAAACTCCGTACTATCGGGTCCTGAACAGGCAAGTTGCAATTGATCACAGGCGTTTATCACGCGGTTAGCCATTATGATTCTTGCTACCCCCTTCACGCGGTGGGCCAAGTCATATAAGCCTATATGGTCGTCCAAGGCGAACAACCTGAGAATATGCCGTAAATCTTCCTCGCTCTCGCGGATGATGTCGTGTAGCAATTTAGTCATGAGCTCGGCATCGTGACTTGCGAGTTGTGTCAGGTTGGCAATGTTAAAGCTCGTCTGTTGTTGCGAAGATTCGCTTTCTGAGTCACGTGCATCGACCGGCGTTGCCAGGTGTTGCAGGCGTTTTGCCAAATCATCCAGACTGACAGGTTTGAACAAACAGTCATCCATTCCTGCTGCTTTGCACATTTCCACTTCACGCGCCTGAGCATTTGCGGTAAAGCCTAAGATAAGGCAAGGGGCTCTAGCTGACGTTTTCTCCACGTGACGGATTTTTTTGGCCAGGTCGTAGCCGTTCAGAATGGGCATATTGCAGTCAGTGAACACGACGTCGAACCCGCCTGCATTCCAGGCACGGAATCCACTGATACCATCAACTTCATCGGCCACCTGATGGCCGAGATAGATGAGTTGTTGGGTCAGCAACAAGCGATTGGCCGGATGATCATCCACCACCAGGATCTTCAGTTCGCGACTCATCGGCATTTCGAGAATGCTGACCGCGTTACGGAGCTCGGGCGGTGCAAATTCCACATTAAGCGTTAACTCGACCTCCGTACCTTTTCCAAAGACACTACGAAGATTCAAGGTACCACCCATCATCGAAGACAACGCCTTGCTGATATTCAATCCCAATCCTGACCCAACCGAAAGTGAAGCGCTATCAGTACCTACTTGGCTAAAAGGCGTAAACAGCTTTGGTATATCTTCGGCCTTAATTCCCACGCCGGTGTCGCGGACACAGACGTTTAACGCCAAGTGGCTGGTACTCCATCGATGCGCGCTGACATCGACGGTGACATTACCCTGCGAGGTGAACTTGATCGCATTACTCAGCAAATTGGAAAGTATCTGTTTGAAACGAAGTGGATCGATAAACACCTCGCATTCAGCCAACGCATCAACCTTGACGTCAATACTGAGCCCTTTCTGTCGAGCGAGACTGTGAAAAACGCGCGTGGTCGAAATGATAAGATCCTTCAACGCCACACGCTCAGGTGCGAGTGTCAGATGTCCCGACTCGACGCGTATGATGTCTAATGTATTCCCGATGATACCCACAAGGTTTTTCGAGGAGTCGTAAGCGACCTCGATCGCCAGGCGATCAAGAACACCCTGCCGGGCTTTGATCATGGCAAGTTCCAACATACCCACGACAGCGTTCATCGGCGTCCTGATTTCATGGCTTATGGTTGCTACAAATTTTGTTTTGGCTTGACTGGCGCTATCGGCCTCATGTTTTGCTTCTATGAGTTTTAATAGCAACGCTTCACGCTCTGTGATATCCACCCACCCGCCAATTACACCTTTGATCACGCCATCATCATCCTGGTAGGGAACAACCCAATGGAAGGCGGTAATCGAACGATCTCCAGGAAGATAGAGCTTCATGTCTTCCGAGTATTGTTCGCCCGTCTCCATCACATGCAGGTATCTTTTTTGAAAGACATTTGCATACTCTGGCGGTATGAATGAGTAGTCGGTCAGGAGCGTCCCGGTTACGTCGCTCGATGATAATCCTGTTTCTGCCAGATAACGTTGATTGCAGGTGATCAAACGTGCAGCTTGATCTCTCACATACATGGGATGGGGGAGACTATTGATAAGAGTCTCCATGAACTTCATTTGATCTCGCAGCGCCTTTTCAGCGATGACTCTCTGGTTGATGAGATGCCGAAGGTACAGGATCCAGACGATGGCGACCGCGAGAAGAAGAACGGCCGACACAATCCATCGGTAATAGACACTGCGTGCAGCAACCAGCTCGGTTTTATCGATAGCCACATCACCGCCCCAACGGCTGGCCAACGCTCTCAACTGTTCCGGATTGAGCGATGCGACCGCAGCGTCGAGAATAGAATATAAAAGCTTATTCTCAGGACGTGTCCCCAATGCGAAGTGAGAAAATTTGCCATCCACGACATTGGCGATGCGCAACTCATCCTTCTGATCTTTCGCAAGAGCATACTTGGCCGTTGCAAAATTCCCGATGCTGGCATCCACTTGGCCTGTTTTGAGTAAGTGGAGCGATGTATAAATGCCATCGGAGGGCACCTGTATTATGTCTGGATATTCCCGCCTCAGATAATCCACAAATTCGAGATTGGTAGTGTCGAAAGCGACGCGACGTCCCGCCAGATCAGAAATTTGTGTGATCAACGTACCCGACGCCCGCGAGATCAGAACTCTCGGAGTCGAGAGAAACGAACGGGTATAAACGATCTCAGCATCGGGCCGGATACCGGACAAATTAAGTACGACATCAACCTCGCCATTCGCGAGCTTCGTTCTGACCTCTTTTCCCGAGGCGCACTCTACGATTCTAAAATGTAAACCTGTAACTTCGCTTATGTATTCAAAGACATCAGCAGCTATACCTCGGTAAGCATAGTTTTGATCGTGAAAGGAGATAGGCGGGTAATCGGTGACAAGACCAATTTTGACCGGAGAGTTTTCAGTGATCCAGTGGCGCTCGGCGGGTGTCAGTTTCAACTCAGAGAGGGGGGAGGTGTTGATCGTGGTACCAGTCCAGCGCTGTATGATGCCTGCTTGCTTCTCTTGATTAACAGCCGACAATACCAGGTTGACCGCGCGCTGAAGATGTTGATCGGATCGGCGAAATCTGAAGCGTATTGTGCTCGAGACCTCTTCAATAGGGCTTAAATACAAGCCAGAAAAAAAGTTGGCATTGATCACATGCGTCGCATCCAGTGCGCCACCCACAAAGCCATCTACCAACTCGAATTTAACAGCAGCGATTGCTTCCAGGGAACTCGGGTAATTTGTGATCGTAACGTTAGGGTATGCCTTGTGCAGAGCCGCCAGTCCAATAGAAGACGTCACCGCAGATAAATGAAGCACCCGCTGCGAAGAGTTGAGAGGGGGAGTCTTCTGTCGAGTCACGATCACACTGGGATCCACCCAATAAGGGGACGATTCAATAAAGGACTCCGTGGAAGCGCGTGTCAGCCCCCGGGGGCCCAACATGTCGACCTCACCATTAAGTAACGCGGTTTCCGCCGACGCCTCATCAACATATCGCCGGACGCGAATCTCCACACCCAGCGCGTCGGCAATCAGTTCAAGGTAATCGGCGGTAATTCCGCTGTACTCACCTTTTAACGTTCTGATTTCCAAAGGAGGGGCGCCCGCAAGGGAGGTACCAAATGTGATAGTTTTTTTCTGCTGTAACCAGTCCTTATTGAGAAAATTTTCGGACTGGCTGAGTGGCACCATGTGCGATCGCCCGTTCAGCGGTAACGACTCGATCGCGGCGCTCGCCGCAAATGAAACCAATGTCAAGCTCCAAATCGCCAAGACGCAAAGCAATTCTGTCCTGTACTTCATTTATATGAGGTTATTTCGTTTGGCGAAGTCGGCAAGATAAACCACCGAGCGTACTTGGAGTTTTTCGGCAAGTCGTGTCTTATACGTACTAACTGTCTTGTTGCTCAAGAGCATAGCCTCGCCGATTTCTTTATTGCTAAAGCCACGAGCTAATTGCTGCAAAATAGCGAGCTCACGGTTCGAGAGATTCTGGATCATCAACTGTTCGGATTTCTCTGTGTCCGTACGGCACACCGAGCTTGTTGGCAACTCGGGGAAAAAAGGATAGCCACTCATGATGGCTCTGACGGCTCTGCGCAGCTCCGCAAAGTCGCCGGTTTTACACACATACCCGGCGGCACCGGCTTGCATGCAACGGCGAGCGAAAAAGTTTGGCTCTTGAGACGTAAAGATCAAAACCTTGGTCGTCAGCCCATAAGTACCTATACGCGTCAGAACCTCCAAGCCATCGAGCATTGGCATTGCGATGTCCAGTATCAGTAACTGCGGGGCATGCGTGCGTACCATCTGTACCGCCTCAGCACCATCGCCGGTTTCAGCGACAATATCAAAATTTTCTTCCTTCAAGAGCATCCGTACACCCACACGGATAATAGGGTGATCGTCCACAATCATCGCTTTCACATCGACACCTCTGTAACACCAAACCTTGAATAGCTCAGGCTGTCACCATGAGCAGATCAAGGATAGGTCAGATATGAGCGGCGGTAATGTAGGAAATTTCTTACGTCTCGCCAGCCTCCCTCTGTGGTGTGCGATCTAGCTTGTCTGTGGACTGTCCCCGCGTTCCAGGATGCTGGCTAGCAACGATGCTGGCATGAAAAGAAATAGATCGCCGCATTCTCCACGATTCGCCACTTGGGAAATTTCCTACAGATACCACAGCTGATCCTGCTTACAGTGCCGCCATCACGACTTAACCACTCCTTCTATATAGGGATTTGAAATACCGTGAAGCGTCAATTCCCAACATACCTCGAAAGCGAATCTGGAGTCAGAGCTGCAGCAGCAAGCACTGCCCACTCTCAGCTACATCTTGTGGCTGATATCAAACGAGGTTTGGAGTCACAGGAATTTAAAGCCTTTATACAACCCAAGATTCATCTGCTTGATCGACAGGTCGCAGGCGGCGAGTTGTTGGCGCGGTGGAACCATCCTGTCAGGGGAGTTTTACCAGCAGGGGAGTTTATCCCAGCGATGGTGCAGCACGGGCTGATCGACTCACTGCTGTGGGTATTATTCAAACAGGGGTTGGCACTTCAGAGACAGCTGACGCAAATGGATGCTCTAGTGCCTCTTTCACTGAATTTACATCCAGTGCAACTCGCGAACAAAAATTTGGTAGAGAGGTTAATTGAAGAAATAGAAAGAAATAACGTAAGGCACAACAGCATTGTTTTTGAAATTTTGGAGTCCGCGACGCTCCCCGGTAGTTCCGCCGCTTACGAAAATGCGTTGCATTTAAGACGTGCAGGATGTGGATTGTCATTGGACGATTTTGGCTCAGGGTACTCAACGCTGGAGAGACTTATCGTATTGCCGTTTACCGAGGTGAAGCTCGATCGGGCATTTGTCCAAAGAGTTCCGGATGATTTTCAGGTTGAGGCGATCATCTCCTTCGCACTTGCGCTTACAGAGAAGCTGAGCATGTCAATGGTGGTAGAGGGCGTCGAAACTGCCACGCAATGTCAGCGTTTGATTCAGCTCGGTGTGCAATATGCACAAGGCTTCTTCTTTGCACGCTCTATGCCTTCGGAAGTATTTGTTGAATATTGCGGTAAATTCGGAAGGGGCGTCTCCAGCGCCCGTACTCGGTTGTTTTGAGAGGAATGTGCAGAGGTTATTTTTAATCGCCTTGTTACCAAGCGCGAATAAATCAAAATTAATCGCACGACAGTCATGGCTTCCTAAAATCTATTAATGCAATTGGAAATCTTATGAAACAATACATTAAAACGTTCGCGGCCGTATCGGCTGTTATTGCTAGTGTCCACTCCGTAGCTGCCACAAACGTGTCAGGTGGCGTGATCTCTTTTAACGGCATGATCACCGACACCACTTGCACAATCAATGGTGGCAAGAGTGCCGACTTCACTGTCGCACTTGCACCTATAACGGTGGCAGAGGCTGGGACGACTGTAGGTCCAATTTTGAAGAACAAGAAGTCATTTTCAATGACCTTTTCGGGCTGTAATGCGGCCAGCAGTTCCGCGACTACGCCAGCTGCACCGACCACGCCACTGATGATGTACTTTTCGTCAGCGGATAATATCTCCACCGATGGAAAATATCTGCTGAATACCTCGGTTAACGAGAGTGACGCCGCGGTTGCCAAAAACGTTGGCTTTTCTCTGGGCTTACCTGGAACGCAAACACCTGTGCAACTGAACACGCCGTTTAATACCGGGATTATCGGCGCAAAGAAATCGCCCGATTCAGACACCCTTGTGTTCGACGCTTACTATTACAAGACAAACACGGCTGCTGCAAAGGTAGGAGCAATAAGCTCTAGTTTGATATATACCATTTCGTATCTCTGATACGTCCTTCGAAGATCCAGGCCGCTACAGCAGGCCTGGTTTGAGGCATGCGATGTTTAAGTTACTGATATTGGGGTGTTTAGCCTTGGGCTCGGCTTATGCCCAAGCAAACATAATTTTGAATGGTACACGAATTATTTATCATGAAAGTAAGGGGTTTGAAGCCGTACAACTGACGAGCACTGGGGCGGACGCTTCTTTGGTTCAGGCATGGATTGATGATGGAGATGTCAACTCTACGCCCGAAACAGCACAAGTACCGTTTTTGTTATCACCTCCCATCGTCAAAGTGCTCGGCCACGGCGGCCAGCAACTCAGGATCGAAAAAACTGACCAACCGGTATCTGGCGATCGTGAAAGTGTATTTTATTTAAATATTTTGGAAATACCTGCATTTCCGGAGCACTTGCAAGGGCAAAATACGCTGCAATTAGCACTTAGAACGCGTGTCAAACTTTTTTATCGCCCGAGCACTTTGAAGTCCCGCCCTGACTTCAGTAGTGAAAACATCAGAATTATGGCGCACAGCACGGGTGTGTCTGTTTTCAATGATAACGCCTATCACTTGACGATTGTGCGAATTGCGGAAAAAAACTCGAGCGTTGAAATCGCGGGGTCCAACATGATCGCTCCTTATGCTTCGTTGGACATACCAGGCAAGAATAAACTTGAGCCTGGTACTCAATATATTTTGACTTATGTTGACGACTTGGGTGCATACCGAGATGAAGTGGTCACATTGCGCTAAATCGATTTCTTACATAGAAACAATAAAGACTTTCGCTTGTTTTAGCGTGCTACTGAACGTCTCAACGGTGATGCATGACGCGCGCGCGGAGTTGTTTGACACTTCGCTTCTGGCCGGCAGGTCGAAAGAATCAGATCTTTCCAGATTTTTGAGCAATGTTGAGCTGCCTGCTGGCCGACATACATTGGATGTTTATGTAAACGATCAATGGAAAGGCCGATATAAGGTGCTGCTTGGTAGCACACGAGAGGATGTTAAAATCGCTTCAGCCGCTATTTCAGAACTGGGGCTCCAAACCTCTTGGGCACCACCCGCTGCGGATTCCGATGATTGGATTCCGGTCCAGTACATTTCCGAGGGCGCTACTTTTGTCTTGGATATCAGTACACAGAGCCTTCGCGTGAGTGTCCCTCAGGCCTATGTACGACGTACTGATGAAAGCTACATTGATCCGCAGTTTTGGGATCCTGGACTGTCGGCATTGATCCTTGGCTACAATGCTGTTTATAACCGGCTGGAAGCCCAGAGTACAAATGTCGCCACCAATGACTTTTACTCAGGCCTGAATCTAGGTGTAAATATCGGCGGGTGGCAGTTTAGAGAGTTTGGCTCGGCAAGTAAGCGGTCCGACGAGCGGGTCCAGTACCAGTCCAATCTCCGTTATGCGCAAAATAATATTGCGTCACTGAAGTCCGTGGTAAGAGTCGGTGAGTTTTATTCCGGCGGGGAATTATTTGAATCTGTTAAAACCAAAGGCGTCGGTTTGTTTTCGGACATCAACATGCTTCCTAATTCAATGCAAGCATTTTCTCCAGTGGTCCGAGGAACCGCCAGAACCAATGCACTGGTGATAGTGAAGCAGAACGGCAGCATCATCTATCAGGAAAACGTACCGCCAGGTCCCTTCGTGATTGATGCGTTACCGCATACCGGTTCGGCGGGGGATCTCACAGTAATTGTTCAAGAGGCTAGCGGAGAGGTCACGTCATTCACAATACCTTTTTCGTCTGTTCCAAGCATGCTGAAAGCTGGTGTCAGTAAATACGCTTTAACATTGGGCTCAGCAGTACAACCTAATACGAACTATACCCCGGATTTTTTTCAGGCTACCTGGCAACGAGGGCTTGATAATCGCGCGACGGGTTACCTCGGAAGTACAGTGAGTTCCGAATATCAAGCCTACTTGGTCGGTGGCGCCTTTAATTTGCCGGTGGGTGCTCTGTCGCTGGACGTTACACATGCACGCACGGAGCTAAAAGAACAACAGTTCAACGGGCAGAGTGTTCGAATCACTTACAGTAAACTTCTCGATGCCACGGCCACAAATTTCACGCTAGGCGCTTTTCGGTACTCAAGCGCAAATTTCTATACGTTTGATGATGCCATTTATGCGAAAGAAAACAATTTCAGCAAAAATCGAAAAAAATACCAGAATCGATTTGACATACATCAGACCGAAGACACATCTGTGATTGACATGAAGACCTGGGATTCGTTAACCGGTGCACGGCCGCGTAACAATTTCAGCCTCAATATTAGTCAACGCCTCCCCGGCGAATTGGGTTCTGTATATTTCGCAGGCGTGCAACGAGATTACTGGGGCTCCAACAAAAAAAGTCGGGAGTACCAGTTCGGCTTTTCAAAATCGTTCAACCAGGTATCGGTTAGTCTGTCCGTCAACAAGGTTCGTGATTCACATGGGCATAAGCAGACGCGGTCGTATATTGGTTTTACTATTCCATTCGAGATGTTCTCCAATCGTGCAACCATCGCCAGTAGCGTTTCATTTGACGACTCACGTTATTCGCAAAGCAATACGAGTGTCAGCGGTAGTGCCCTGCAATCTCAACGGCTTAGTTATAGTGTGGCGGCGAGTCACGACCCTGAGAACCGTGCCATCAGTGTGGGCAGCACTTACCGCGCCAACAACGTCACCATCGGGGGAACCCTCGGTGAAGCATCCGATTACCGACAGTTTGGCGTGGACGCACGCGGCACGGTGGTCATGATTCCAGGAAAAATTCTGGCATCCAATGACATGGGCAATACGATGTTAGTTGTCGAAGCTCCCAAGGCAAAGGGAATGGTTGTCAATGGTGATGCCAGTGTCATTACCGATGAAGATGGTTACGCGCTTGTGCCTTACGCAAGCCCGTACCGCACAAATTCAATCATGCTGTCCGAAGGGGCTAATGCCTCGGGTGGGAGGGTCATAGGCAATGTTGCTCACAGCGTGCCGTTTGCCGACGCAGTGGCAAAGGTCACATTCAAAACTGACTTGCGTCAGGCGCTGAATTTTCGCGCTTTACATGTTAATGGTTCCCCGTTGCCCTTCGGCGCCGAGGTGCTGGATCAGGCCGGGAACTCTATCGGCTATGTTGGTCAAGCCAGTACGTTATACATAAATTATGACGAACGACCATCACAACTAACTGTGCGTATGCATGACAGTGCCTGCGCTATAAACCTGCCGGATGTACTCGCCCCTCGAGCGTCCGTTTCGTGTCGATGAGTGGAGACGTACTGATGTCTGCTTGGTCAATAATCAAATTGTTTTTTGCCATTTTGCTATTGAGCCTTATTTTTAACTATGCCGCCAATGCAACGTGCTATGACGATATTACATCCCGAGGCCCTGATATTGTGCTGGATCTTTCGGAGCGCTTGAAAAAGGATATTTCCCCAACGTGGACGACGACAGTCTATACCAACTTTATAAATCGGCCGTTTAGTTGCTCTGGAGGCGAACAGCTGAAGTATCAATCTGCTCTTAAAAAATCCGGCGGGGTATTAATCGGATTTCACAATGGCGCCTATTGGGTCCGGGTAGAAATAATCTCGATACCGGAATCCATACCCATGAAATCGGGTTCACATCGAGGCGCCGAGGTGAATACGGCCATTACGATGCGATTTACCTTGGAAAACGGGACTGGACCTGACGAGACAAAATTTTTCAGTAGCGTGGCGCTGCTCAAAAATTTCGTAAATGTCGTCGACGACTCAGGCATGGGTTGGCTTGAATGGCTTGGTTCAATTTTCAGCTCGGCGTACTACTTGGTGGCCGGGGCGCCCGATTGGAAAAGAAATATGTTCACCCAGAACTTGGCATTGATCTACACGCCCACCTATACCACTTGCAAGTTGGACAACCCCGGGCTTACCGTCAGTCTTCCGGAGGTCGGTATCTCAAGCGTTACCGCGGGTTCGCGGCCTGGCTATACTCCATTTAATTTGAACTTTAGCTGCGACAACCTCCGGGGGAATGGGTTTTCGGACCGCATGGTTGACATCTTTCTCTCTAGCACTGACCTCGGTACTCGGGATACTTATCTAGTTGATCAACGCCCCCTTGCAGCGCAAGGAGTCGGAATCATGCTGGTTGCTGCAAACAACCCATCGGCGCCCGTGATATTTTCACGATCACCCATGGTACGCGGACGAGCGACTTCGATTCACAGATTGCAACCCGGTAGTTATAGCCCCGATCTCTTTAGCGTCTCACTGGGTGCGTTCTACTTTCCGTTTGCGCCGGACAAAGTGACTGTCGGCCCCCTAAAGGCATCTGCGACCGTCAATATTACTTACCAATAGGTGACCACATGCTCTGGAGAAATCCTGAAAAAGTCCCGATTTGACAAAATAACCGGACTCCAATCACTGAACTTTTCAATGAAGGAGCATTTAAGCAATCGCGTCAAAACAACCTATTGATGTGTTCGGAATTAGTTGACCTACTAAAATGAGGCTCCGAAAACCGGCTCCTACAGTAACGACAGTGGATAGCTGACAATCAAACGGTTTTCATCGAACTCCAGGGAGCTGTAATCCCTGCGCAAGGTGGAGTTGCGCCACCGCACACTGAGGTTCTTGGCCAATCCACTTTGCACAACATACGCCAGTTCCGATTCACGGCCCCATTCCTTGCCATCGCTCACGGCACCGACGTGGGCGTTGCTGCCGCTGATGTAGCGGGTCATCAATGTGAGGCCCGGCAGGCCCAGATCCACGAAGTCATGGTCATAACGCACCTGCCAGGAGCGCTCTTGTGCCGCGTCATAACTGGAGTTGTAGCTGTCGTTCGCCAAGCTGGTGCCCGCGGTGCCGTTTACTCGCATCCAAGCGTTATCCCCGAACATTCGTTGTCCGCCGAGATAAAACGTGTGGGCACCAATTTTCGCCGACAGCATGGCCGACCATGCCCGGTTTTCCAGGTCTCCGGCCAGGGCCTTACCGTTTTCTTTGCCCGTGAAATAACCCAGGTTAGCCCCCAGCACCCAGTTGCCTGTCTGTTGGCTGTGGGTCAGGTTGAAATAGCGTTGCTGGTAGATATCGACCAACTCCGAATACCAGACGCCCGCTTGGGTGTTTTTCTCGTTGAACTGGTATTCGACGCCGCCGAAGTTGAAGCGGTCCGAGGTTACCTTCGCACGGCCAGCCATAAACATGGCTTCCATGCTTGCGTCATTACGTGGACTGTTGGCGCGGAATTGGCCGCCATACAAGGTCAGACCG
This sequence comes from Pseudomonas sp. B15(2017), assembly GCF_002113215.1. NCBI lineage: Bacteria > Pseudomonadati > Pseudomonadota > Gammaproteobacteria > Pseudomonadales > Pseudomonadaceae > Pseudomonas > Pseudomonas sp. B15(2017). The sequence goes on along the minus strand of NZ_NEJZ01000008.1, from coordinate 27,217 downwards.
TTGAGTTCGCGAGACGTCAATTGCGCCCCGCGAAAGGTCTGGGTCAGCGAGCGTCCATCGTCGGAACGCAACACCGGCAAGACTGGCGCCCATTCGCCGGCCCTGAATTCGGTGCTGGAGATTTTCGCTTTCAATGCCATTCCGAGCCGGCCGAAATCATCCGCCGGGCGACCTTTATCATGTACCGGCAGCAATTGAGTGTTGGCAGTGCCCTTGCCCCCGTCGAGTTTCACCGAATACAGGCCCAGCACATCCAGGCCGAAGCCGACGGTGCCCGAGGTGAAACCCGAGCGTGCATCGAGGATGGAACTCTGAGTCCACTCTTCGGCCTTGGCCTGGGAAAAATTGCGATCGACAAAGTTGCGATTGATATAAAAGTTGCGCAGGTTCAGCGAGGCCTTGGCATCGTCAATAAAGCCTTCGGCGTGGCCGTCGGCGGACAAAACCAGGCAAACCAACAGGGCAGGGGTGGAACGGGAAAGGATTTTCATTGTTGTGATTCCTTTTTAGCAGGCAACAATCTCCCGTCGCGGATAAAACAGCTATCTGCGGGGAAAACGTCTTGGATGTTTTACGTGGGCGGAACTAGCCCACGAGCGCAATGATCGCCGGAACGCTAAGGACCGCCGTGTAGTACCCCATGAACTGCACACCGGTGTTGAAGCCCAGGAAGCGCGCAAGTAAACCGCCGAGCAAGCCCACCGTGACAATCACCAATAACCCCAGCAAACCTCCCTCCCATATGCCAATTACCAGCACCAGGCCGATAAAGGTCGAGATCACTGCTTCATGGCTGATATTGCGCACCACGAAAGCCGCGGCGCCGTGGGCGAAGTTCATAGTGAACGGGTAGGCCACGAGAATCGCCACGACCACTGCGAGCATTCCGTAACCAAGAAAATCCAAGGTGCTGAGCAGGTTGTGCAGGTTGTTGACTTCGCCGGTGGCGTTGTCCACCCAAAAGCGTGGCGGTGCGTTGAACAGCGGCGCTGCAGGGCCAGCAGCCACCGGACTCAAGGGCAACCCGAAGGCGATCAGCGGGATCAGCGTTTCGGCGATGTAGGTAGACTCAGTGACACCGTTTCGCGCAGTGATGACCGTTGTCAGGCGGTCATATGCCTGCTTGATTCGCGCACCAATTACTTCGCCCATGATCACGGTCATTGCTACCGGGCTGAACACGAAGGTCGCGCTCGACACACTGGCCGCCATGGCCGTGATCTTCATCTGACGCGGGTTGATGACCTTGAGCGGATTGGGAAAGTAACCTTTCCAGCCCTTGACGTCCGGCGCCAGGGAGAAAACCCGGTATTCACTACGGCGCATGCGCTCGCGTTCGGCCGGTGCCAACAGGGAAAACAGCGAAGCGATCAGCGGCGCCACGGCAATACCAAGGAAGTAACTTACTGACAACTTCACCCCGTAGTGGCCGGTCAATACCTGCAACGCGACAATCACCATGACAAACGGTATCAGCGCTAGTACGGAGGCCCAGCGACCCGCCGAGAAGTAAGCGATAGCCAGCGCCGCGCAGAGGAACACCCAAGGCGCGAACTGCTTGATCACCCCACCAAAAGGCGCCAGTAATACCGCGAACAGAACCGACAGTGGCACCGCGATCAACGCGGCCACGGCCCCACCAGTGATCATTTTGCGCAGGGCGATGTGTGGCACGCCGAGTTTGCGCAAGTAGTTTGCGTCGCCCAGCAAGGCGGTGGCCACTGTATCACCGGGAATTCCCAACAAGGCTGTGGGCACCGCGTGGGTCATATGCTTGGCAACTGCACCGGCGAGGAAGAAGGTCAAGACCCCGGCAGGCGGTGCGCCGAGCAATACCACCAACATCGTCAGAGGGGCCAGGGTCGAGGTTTCGTCGGTGCCTGAGACCAGGCCTATCGCGGAAAAAACCACGGCGCCCAGCAAGCCCAGAACAAACGCCATCATGATTTCATGCATGAGCATTTCCATCAGCCACGCCCTCCACTCAGGCTGGAGGTAACGTCGATGCTGTGGGTTGCCAGCCGATGCGTATTTTCTTCCCGCGCCTGGGCCTCACGGAGCAGGTCATACAGTCCCAGCTCACGCAGTTCTGCGATCACTTCGGCGGACAAGTCTTCAAGCCGGCCGAGGCTGCCGTATTCCTTGAGCAGATCAACCACCACTTGCTCGCGAAAAGCAGGATCGGCGGCGTGCTCCTGCACATCGCGTTTGGGCACAAATAATCTGGCACAGATCACGCCGGCTAACAGGCAACCGAACACGCCCACCAGCATGGCGTAAGTTTTGGCCATCTGTGCTGACTCGACAATAGGATGCAGCAAGTGGTGCGCGATGCAGTAGGCACCCAGGCTGACAACCGCACCGATGCCGATGGCACCTGCCAAGTGTCGGCTATCGACAGTGTCGCCCCATACCTCGTAGAGGTGTTGCTTTGCAGGCGGTGAAAGAGAATGCTTCATGGTGCCCTCCGGCCCTTGCGGGCTTGTTGTTTTTGTTGAGGCTGGTAAAGCATGGCCGACCGTGCCACAGATGCCGGCCGTCTACGGCTTCATGTCGCGTGTGACCTGGTCAACGCCTGACGGGTGAGCAGCGCCTTGGCCACGCGTGATCCACCGCTGCGCTGCAATTGGCGATCGATGAACACGCCCACTTCGATCAGTTGCCCAAGGTCGACACCGGTTTGTATGCCTTGGCGTTCCAGCAAATACACCAGTTCTTCGGTTGCCACATTTCCGGTCGCCCCTGGTGAATAAGGACAGCCACCCAGGCCGGATACTGAACTGTCGAACACCCGAACCCCAGCCTCTAGCGCAGCATGGACATTCGCCACGGCCATGCCGTATGTGTCGTGGAAATGTCCGGCCAGCGTATCGACCGGTATCTCTTTGGCACAGGCGGCTATCAACCGAGCGGTCGCTCGCGGTGTGCCGACGCCGATGGTGTCGCCGAGACTGATTTCATAACAGCCCATCTCATACAGTGCCGCCGCCACCCGTACCACTTGGCTGACGCTGACATCGCCACTGAAGGGGCAGCCATGTATACAGGACACATAGCCCCGAACCGCGACACCCGCCTTCCGGGCCTTGGCCAGTACTGGACGGAAGCGCGCCAGGCTTTGATCAATAGAACAATTGATATTCCTCTGAGAAAACATTTCGGAAGCCGCGGCGAACACCGCTACCTCCTGGCAACCCACCGCCAGCGCTGCATCCAGGCCTTGCAGGTTGGGTACCAGCGCCGTGTATGTCACCCCGGGTCGTTGACTGAGCCGGCTCACCACCTGATCGGTACCCGCCATTTGCGGCACCCAGCGCGGCGAGACAAAAGCACCGACCTCGAGGGTGCGCAAACCGGCCGCGGCCAATCGCTCCACGAGCGATACCCGTGTGTCCACCGACAGGCTGCGAACTTCATTCTGCAAACCATCACGTGGCCCCACCTCCACCAATCGCACGGCGTCCACGCTTACAACCCGCGCTTTTCAAGCAGCAAGGCCTTGGCGCGGTCGGCACGTACGTCGCGATTCTCGACCATGCACTTGACCAGCCAATCGAGCTCCTCGCCACGGGCGCCCGCCGACAGCGCGACATTGCGTGCATGCAGCGCCATGTGCCCGCGCTGAATGCCTTCGGTGGCCAACGCCCGAAGAGCACCGAGGTTTTGCGCCAGGCCCACTGCAACCGCGATCTCGCCCAGTTCCTGGGCGGTTTTCACACCAAGAATGCGCAGCGACAATTGCGCCAGTGGGTGGGTCTTGGTCGCTCCGCCCACGAGCCCCAGCGGCATCGGCATTTCAAGGGTGCCGACCAGGTTTCCGGCGCTGTCCTTTTCCCAGGTGGTGAGCGAACCATAGTGACCGTTGCGGCAGGCGTAAGCATGTGCGCCTGCCTCCACGGCGCGCCAATCATTGCCGGTGGCAACTACCAGCGGATCGATGCCGTTCATGATGCCCTTGTTATGCGTCGCTGCACGGTACGGGTCGATGACCGCAAAGGTGTAGGCATCGATGATGCCCTCGATGACCTCTTCGCCGCTGTACTCGGCAGTGGCCAGGTGCTTCGGGGCGATACGCAGTTGCGCCCGCGCCAGGCGCAGGTCCGCAAGGTTGGACAGAATACGCAGGCGCACCTTGCCGCCGGTCAGGGTTTCCATCAGCGGCGCCACCGCTTCGGCCATGGTGTTGACGGTGTTGGCTCCCATGGCATCGCGGACATCGACAATCAGGTGGGCTACCAGCATCGGCCCGCGCGGGCTGTCGGCAAAGGTGTGCACCTCTATGTCACGGCAACCGCCGCCCAAACTGATCAGTAATTGGTCCTTGCTGTTGGCCTGGGCGATGATCTGTTCCTTGTTACGCAATAAGCACAGGCGTGCATTTAACGGGTCACTGATACCGACGATCTGTACTTGCGCACGCATCAGGGGCGCACTGCTGGAAGTCTGGAATCCCCCGGCGTGCCGGGTCAGCTTGGCCATGAAAGACGCGGCAGCGACGACCGAGGGCTCTTCCACCACCAGCGGAATCACCACGTCGCGCCCGTTGATCTGGAAGTTACTGGCTACGGCGTAGGGCAACTCAAAAGTGCCGATCACGTTTTCGATCATGCCATCGGCAATCTCCAGCGGCAGAGCACCAGTGCCGCGAAGCAAGTCGCTGTCTTCGGCGCTGAGGCCCAACAGTTGCTGGAGGTATTCAAGACGCTGGTCGGGAGAAAGGCTGCGAAAGTTGGGCAAGCGGGAATCGATAGGCATCAAGGGCTCCTCTGGGAGTCGTTTGTTATTGGATAACGCCAAATTGCCCCATCTGTAGCCTTGAAAGAAGGTACAGTTTTCCCAGACAGTTCAGCGACTGTACCTATTACAAAAGTCCATAAGGAAATTTGCCATGGCGCGCCAGACCCTCGCGCAACAAGTAGCCGGAGCCATCGCCCAACAAATCACCGACGGCGCGTTCAAGGCCGGTGAAAAGTTGCCATCACTACGGGAATACATGCGCCTGCATGGTCATTCGAAAAACACCGTAATCACCGCCTACGAGCACTTATCCGCCGAGGGGCTGGTAGAAGCCCGCCACGGCCAGGGTTTTTTCGTGATAAAACGCCTGGCACACACGCTTGAAGAAGACGACAGCCTGCCTTACAACCGAGCGCTGGACACGATCTGGATGATGCGCCAGCAGTTCCTGCGCGACCCTGGACATTCGCCTCTGGGGGAGGGTTTCCCGCCGGTTGAATGGCTCATGGACATGCGTCTGGACAAATTTCATCGGCAGGTGGTGCGGGCCGGAGTCAACACCTTGTTCCGCTACGGCACGCGCCTGGGTAACGCTGGGCTGCGAGCACGGCTGGTGCAAAAGCTGGCGGACTACAACATTCCGGTTTCCCCCCGGCAACTGGTCACCACCCTGGGGGCCAACCATGCCATGGACCTGATCATCCGCCGCTACATCAATCCGGGCGACGCGGTATTGGTGGAAGACCCCGGTTACTATCCGCTGTTCGGCAAATTGCAACTTCAGGGCGCGATGATGCTAGGTGTACCTCGTGAGCCCGACGGACCGAATCTGGAGGTGCTGGAACAGTTGCTCAAGGCCAATCGACCCAAACTGTTCTTCCTTCAGTCCATCGGCCATAACCCCACGGGCTCAGACCTGTCACCGGCCAAGGCGCATCAGTTGCTACGGATCGCCGAGACTTACGACCTGCTGCTGGTGGAAAACGACTCCATGGCTGACTTCAAGCCCAGTTCAGCGATCAAGCTATCGGCCCTCGACCAACTCAACCGAACGTTGTACCTGGGCAGTTTTTCCAAATCAGTGTCGGCCGCGCTGCGGGTGGGGTTTATCGCCGGTAGCAAACAGCGGGTAGAAGAATTGGCCGATATCAAGATGATCCTGCACAACAGCGGCGCCGAGTACAGTGAGCGGACCATCGACGTGATCCTCAGCGAAGGCCAGTTCCTGCGGCACTTGTCGCGCTTGCAGGATCGTCTGCGCCAGGCGACTGCTCGCGGCCTTGCGCTACTTGACGAACTGGGCGCCGAGGTTTTTTGCCGTCCCGAACAAAGTCTGTATCTGTGGGCACGTTTTCCGCATATCGAGGACGCCAATGTCCTGACCCGGCTCTGCCTGGCCCAAGGAGTGATGCTAGCGCCCGGGGCGATTTTTTCGACCCAACCCAAAAAGGTAGTGCCCTGGACCCGTCTAAACGTGGCATACCTTGATGACCCGGAGTTCTGCAAGATCATTCGGGAATTGGGCTGACCGGAGACTAATCGAATGTGCTGTTGACTCCGTTACTTAACGCTCTGGGAGAACAGCATGCCTTTAGGAGTCTGTCTTTCGGAAAATCCGACTGAAGCTGAGTGATAAGAATCTTGACTGTATATGGCTATAGCTTCCATCGAGCACGAGAGCTGCGGCCTTGCTTTTGAACTCAGCGACAAAGGAACGACGCCAAACGCTCTGAAGCGTGAAGACCTGAAGTGAAGGGAAAGTTCGATTGACATTGAGTGCCGCAGTTCGAAGGTTACGGGCTGCGAGCGGACTTAAGACCTCGCAAATTTTCGCTCCTAACGGGTAGTTGCAATGTACGTAGTGGTGCCAGTGAACGCTTTGTGGCCGCTTACGTGTCACGACGACTGTCTCTTGAGTTCTCTGCATCGCTGCGTCTACAAAAAATAGCAAAAGCCTATGTAGCGGGTTGAGGATTGGGCACAAGAAATATCTTGTCTTGAGCCGGGTATATTCTCGAAATGCATGGTGCTCCACAGGCGTGCATGTGTTGGTTCAAATCCGAAGATATCATTAAGACCAGGCGTGGCTGATTTGTACCGTTTTCGGAAAGCGAGAAAAACGGACCGGCCGAGCTAGCCAGTTACACACGTATTTGATGAAAATATTGCTTATGAGCCCCGCATTTTCATCAGATGTTCAGAAGGCACGTCCTAAAAATTATGGTGACGACATGAGCAAAAAAGTCCTGATCGTTGATGATCATCCGTTGATTTGCCACGCGATCCGCTCAGCTTTGGCCCCGATCGGATTCGAGTCAGTGGGGGAGACTGCCGACGGCGTAGATGCCATACGCATGATCGAGTCGCTGACGCCGGACATTGTCATATTGGATATAGGTCTGGAAAAGCTTGATGGCTTGACCGTACTCAAACGCATCAGGCGGGATAAGCTGGATACCAGGGTGCTGGTGTTTACTTCCCAAGCAAAGGAGAACTACGCGTCACGCTGCCTGCAAGCCGGGGCCAGTGGCTTCGTCAGTAAAAACGAACCTATAAGCAAGCTGGTCAAGGCCATCGAGACTATTGCCGATGGGTACATTTTTTTTCCGAAAGACGCCATGCCTCTGCTTGGCAGTGTCGATGCGACGGCGGATCTCGAAGATCTTACCGACAGGGAATTACAGATTTTCAAGTTGCTGGCCGAGGGTCTTTCCAATAGTGATATCGCCAGCCGTCTTAGCTTGAGCAATAAAACCGTCAGTGGGCATAAGGTCAATATCCAAAGCAAACTTGGTGTTGCATCGGTAGTCGAGCTGGCAGACATTGCCCGCCGGCATCACCTCATTTGATCACCCAGCGATGAAAATCATCCTGCAAACCCTGTCGTTTGTACTTTTTTTGATATTCAGCTACGGCAGTCCGTCGTACGCCCGAGACCTGAACCCAATCGCCCGACAACCTCTTGAGGATCTTAAAGTCCAGCTTTCTCAGGAGGAAAGACAGTGGCTTGCGCAGAAAGGACTATTGGTGGTCGGCGTTTTTGAAGATCCGCTGCCGCCTTATCGCATCTTCGAAGAAGATCAGAATTTCGAAGGCCTGATGGCCGATTATTTGGTGGCGCTGCAAGGAGAGCTGGGTGTGCCAGTTCATCTGCGCTCTTTTGAAACGCGTGCTGCCATGTATGGCGCCTTGCTTGACGGCACCATCGACATGGTCAGCAACGTCACTCGGTTGATGGCGAAGAATCAAGGCATGAGTCTCAGCTCACCTTACGTCGTTACAGAGCTGGCGCTATTTTCCGAGGCCGGGGATTTGCATGAATATAGTGCTGACGATGGTCAGACGCGGATTGCAGTCGCCAACGGCAAGATGCTGGAGCTGTTCCAGAGTGTAGGGGGGCGCGGACAGTTTCAACATTACCCATCGGCATTGTTGGCGATGTCGTCGGTTCTAACAGGGGAGAACCAGGTTTTTCTCGGGGATACGCTGTCCACTCATTACCTCTCAAGCCAAATATTCAGCAGCCAATTGGTGGTCAACCAGAGCGCGAAGCTGTCGGAAGTGGACGTCGGTTTCGGACTAAAACCGGGGAACGATATGCTGCAAGGCATACTTGATCGAGCACTGGGCGGACTTACCCGCTGCGAGATCATCAAGGCCCAGCATCTCTGGGGAGATACTGACGATTGCAACTTCAGCGAGTTTCGCGATCAGCTCTCCATGGCTGAGCGTGAATGGCTGGATCGCTCTTCAGCTGTGCATCTGGTTGTCAGCGAGGATCTTGCCCCCTACGCATTTTTCAACAGCCGCGGGCGCTTCAATGGTATCGCGTCGGACGTGCTGGACATTATCCGGCGCAAAGCCGGGATTCGTTTCACTATCCATCGTGTCAGTTCGATCAGCGAGGCTGCGGCTCAACTGGGACATGGGGCTACGATTCTAAGTGTTCTACCCGAATCATCTGTGGATTCGTCCCGATTTCTTCATACTCGTCCGCTGACTTTTGCACCCTATCTATTCGTAGAGAGGCAAGAGGATGCGTCGTCAAACCTGGACTCGCAAAGCCAGGTTATCGTTGCAGTTGCCAAAGGCTATGCTGACCTGAGTATACTCGGCAGCCAATACCCGAACCTGGTTTTCAAACAGACTGACACCATAGGTGAGGCCTTTAAACTGGTACGTGACGGTGACGCCGACAGAGTTCTGGCTCCGGCGCACGTAGCGCGTTACTACCTCTCCTACAAATATGAAAACAGCTTGAGGGTTGGAGGTGTCGTCAATGGATCCGGGGCACGAATCGTATTTGCGGCACCTCGGGATCAAGCGCTTTTCATCTCTATTCTTAATAAGGCGATGCTGGATATCACGCCTAGAAAGAACCTGCAGATCATCGGTCGATGGCGCGCCAACTCTGCGACAGATGACCAATATTGGGAGGGGCTGAAGTCGAGCTTCTGGCGCTCTCTCGAGGTTCTGACGGGGCTGCTGCTTGTAGCTGGCCTGCTGATTTTTGCCCAGCGTCGGCGCATTCTGCGCAAGCGGCAGGATCTGCAACAGCGTCAGTTGCTGCTCGATGAATTGCAAATCGCCAAAGAGTCTGCAGATCGGGCCAGTCGAGCCAAAACGGTGTTTCTTGCGACCATGAGCCATGAAATCCGTACGCCGCTCAATGCCATCATCGGCATGCTGGAACTGGTACTGACACGCAAGAGCAATATCGATCTAAATCAGCAGTCAGTGCACATTGCCTATGAATCGGCAATCGGTTTGCTTGCCCTGATCGGCGACATTCTTGATATATCGCGGATCGAATCGGGCAAACTCACCCTGACGCCCGAGCCGGCCCGTATGAAAGACGTGCTGGAGTCGGTAGGCAATGTTTTCTCCGGACTTGCAAGGCAAAAGCGGTTGAACCTGACACTCAACCTTGACTCGCTTGCCGCAGAGCAAGTGTGGATGGATGCAGTTAAGGTCAAACAGATCGTTTCAAATCTGCTGAGTAACGCGATTAAGTTTACCGAACGCGGAAATGTCGATCTTTCTTGCTCGGTGCACGCGGTTGGAGACTCCATCTTGAGTTTTCAGATCGCCGTCAGTGACACCGGGACGGGTATACCACCGTCTCATCTGGATCAAGTTTTAAAGCCGTTCTACCTGGTCGATGGTGTGACCAGCGATTCCAATTCCGGAGCTGGGTTGGGGCTGGCAATCAGTCAGGCGCTCTGCCAATTGATGCAGAGCACTCTGCAAGTGCAAAGCGAACTGGGCAAGGGTACTCGCATGAGCTTTTCGCTCGACCTGAACAGGGTGGTTGATGCGGCAGCAATGCACGAGGAGGGCAAGGGGGCTGCGCGGAACACTGAAGAGTTGTTTACGGTCCTGATCGTCGAGGATCACCTGCCGAGTCAATATTTGCTCGTCCAGCAGATAAGCTATTTGGGGCATCGTCCGCTTACCGCGAGCAACGGCCTGGAAGGGCTTGCGGTATGGAGCGAGCATGATGTCGACATCGTGATTACTGACTGCAACATGCCGGAAATGGACGGTCTCGAGATGGCCCGCGCCATACGCCGGATGGAGCAGGGCAAAGGAATCAAACCGTGCCTGATCATCGGTCTCACCGCCGATGCGCAGCGGTCAGTGCAGCAGGCCTGCACCGACGCCGGAATGGACCATACGCTAGCCAAGCCGACGAACCTGGCAGTACTCAACCAAATGATTCCCAAATTTGGAAACGATCAATCACCCGTGCCGGACGGGACATCCTGGACCCAGGATATTCGTACCAGGATGGCCGAGGAGGTTTGCAGGAGCAATCAGAGGGAAAGTATTGCGCTGCGTGAGGCGCTGGATAGCGGAGACACACTCGCGATTCAAAACATCGCCCATAAGCTGAAAGGTACGGCTTATCTGCTCAATCATCAGGTACTTCTGGAGCGCTGTGTCGAGATGGAAGAACTCTCGGCGGGAGCACTCACTCAGGAATTGCTCGAAGCAGGGCAGATGCTTCTCGAATCTCTCGAGAGCATCAGTCTGTCGCTACAACCCCATTGAGGTGAGCTGAGGAACAGATTTGTCTTGGTAGAATTCAAGACGCGTCTTAGAGGGCGTGGGCGATGACTCGCATACCCTTTGCGAATGATTTGAGCCAGGTTCTCTTGCACATGTTCACAGTATTCTCCCCTCCAAGACCTACCCATGACGAAGCACGTCGTACGGTTGCTCCCGATGCAGACGAGATCCGCAGAGGATTGCTAAAAGGGGAATTCCGGGCGTTTGTACAGCCGAAATTCGATATTGTCAGCAACGCCGTTCTTTCAGTGGAAGTCCTTGCGCGCTGGCAGCATCCCGAATGCGGGATGCTGACGCCCGCGGCGTTCATCTCGACGATGGCTCGCGAAGACCTGCTCGACGACTTGTTATTCGCGCTGCTGGATCAAGGTCTGGCCGCTCAGGTCGAGTTGCGTAACCAGGGCCAGGTATTGGGTTTTGCTTTCAATCTCAGCCTTAATCAGTTGGCGAACGAAACGTGGGTCAGTGCTTTGATCGCACGCTTGCAGCAACATCCGGTGTCGTTGTCGCTAGTGACTTTCGAGATTACGGAGGACGGCCCGGCAATCGCGAGCGCACGCTGCGTGCAGAACATCCTCCGCCTTCGTCAGATCGGGGTTCGGTTGTCACTCGATGATTACGGTACGGGGCACTCCTCGTTGTATCGTCTGTGCCAACTGCCGTTCGACGAAATCAAGCTGGCCGGCGAGTTTACGCGGGAAGTTCTTCGTTCCTCGCAGCATCAAAGCGTCGTCCGCGCCACTGTCCTGTTGGCGCGTGAGCTGGGTATGCGGCTGGTTGTTGAAGGCATTGAAACGCAAGAACAGCGTTTGTGCCTTGCGCAGATGGGGGTAAGGATCGGACAGGGACATCTTTGCGCCCGTCCGATGCCGGTTGAATGCCTGTCCGGCTGGCTTTCGTCATCGAGCCGTGACTTTGCGGCCTGAGCAACCGGTCGAGCGATCGGTACTCGATCTGGATGCCGTCACCCGGTCAGGTGTAGTCGAGGATGTAACTCAAAACTGCACTGGCTCTGCCGTGTTTCATCTTTGCGCTGCCCTTCACGCATGTATTGCAGTGAACTCGAACGTATAACGCCGCCATCTCCTAATGAACTTTCAACTTCCCACTCCTTGACCAGCCTGCAGACCGCAGGTCACATTCATCTGGTCGTAAGTCAACGCAATGTTTTGGGGGGGGAGTCGATAGGGGGCCGAACAGATACCGTCAGCCCACTTTACTTTCAGCCAGCCTTCGTTTTTGATGCCGAAGACCAGCGCACGGGACTGGTTGTCGACCACGGCCAGTAATTTGCCGCCTTCGTCTTCTACCTGGGCGCCAAACGGCAGTTTTTTCCCGTCATGGAGGACAAGGTCGATCTGCACGCGCCGGCCGGACGACGCATCAAAATGCGCCTTGACCACGGCCCCACGGCGCGGCACGACGCGGGCTGAGGTTTCGGTGACCTCAACGTCAGTGCCCAGAGTCTGGGTGTCCAGGTCAAGATCGTTGTAGCGATAGGGCTGAACGTAACTCTCGATGGCGTATCCGGCACTGTCTGTATGCGACGCGGCACCGTTGATACTGGCGCCCTTGACTCCCGGCACCTCCACCAGCGCAAAGGTTTCTCCCACCGGCTGGCCAAAGGTGACGCCGCCGCTGTGAGCAACGACCGACCCCGATGCAGACAGATCCATATGGCGTGCAGAGCCGGACATGCCGTAGTTGCCGGCAACCTTGGCCATTGGCGCATCCCACCCAATACCGATACTGCGTGAACGTTGATCGCCGTAGGCGTCGGCCTGGGCGGAGTACGAGAGCCGACCGTTATCGTCGAGATACCCCGAAACCCCGGTCTGAAGGCTGTCGTCGCTTTTGCCCGAGCGGGTGAAATTGCTGTACACGCGCTGCGACCGAGAGCGCGATCCAAAAGGAAAGCTCACCGACAGAGCGAGCTGATTGTCTGATTCATGCGAACGCCCCCCATCCTGCGTGTGCGAGGCGGTGATGCTGTAAGTGACTTCACCGGCGTTGCCGCTGTAACCCAATTGCAGGCGTCGTGTGCTGCCGGCGCGATTCCAGTAACTGGTCTCTCCCGCGCTGACAAACACTGAACCGTGACCTCCGATGTTCTGATTGATGTTCAGGTCCAGTCGACTCTTGGGGCGACTGCTGATGAAGTTCTGCTGGTCAACTTCGCTCATCTCCTGGATATGCTCGCTAAGCGTGCGATAACCCGAAGTGGAGTAGCGGTAGCCCACCATGGTGAAGGTCGTATTGGTGCTGTTAAGTGTCTTTGAATAGAGAAAACGTACACTCTGGCCGGTACTCGCCTCGCCGTGAGCCGGTTGCGACTGACTATTGGTGATGTCCAGGGACATCCCGCCCAGGCCGGTGTTGAGGCCAAGACCAAAGTTGAAAGCGTTGTAATCCTCGGCGGCGAGCAAGCCTCCGTAGGTTGTCAGGTTGTCGGTGGCGCCATAGACCGCCGTGCCCTGCATCAAGTGAGGCGACTTCATTCCTTCGTTGTTGTATTTGCCCAATGACAGGCTGTACTGAAACGTACCTCGCCTCACCATGACCGGCAGATAGGAATAGGCTTGCGTATACTTTCGCTCGCGTCCATCGGACTCGATGATCGTCACCTCAAGGTCACCGTTGGAGCCACCCGGATAGATGTCGTGAATCTCGAAGGCGCCAGGTGACACCGTCGTGGAATAGATGACGTAGCCGTTCTGGCGTACTTCAACAGTGGCATGCGTCTCGGCAATGCCGCGTACAACGGGCGCGTAACCCGATTCGTCATCGGGCAGCATGCCGATGTCCGAACCGAGTTGAATCCCACGAAAACGACTGCTGTCGAAGATGTCGCCATTGGTATAGAGCTGTCCGACTGCAAAGCGGCTCTTGAGTGAGGTAACGTCGTGCTCCAGATAGGTGCGGTTGCTGGAAAAGGTGCGTGATGCTCCAGTGCTCTGACTGAACGACGAATCGTTACGCAGGCGCCATTGACCGATGTTGAACCCGTTGCGCAAACCCAAGTAGCCGTAATCGTTTTTGAAACCGCCACCATTGTTGCGATTGAAGTTCAGTTGGTAGTTACTGAAGGCGGCGGTAATTCCCTCGTCCCACAGAGACGGATCGACGTAGCCACGTGAGCGGCGCTTGATGTAAGCCTGCGGTACGCTGATGTAGAGAGCCAGTTGGGAGACATCCATCTCCACCGTCGCCCCCTCGATACGCAGCACATTGACCGATTCGTCGTCCGTAATGTGCTCGGAAACAATGCCTTCTTTCTGCAGCCGCTCAACGTCCACGCCCATTTCGCGCAGTATGCCGAATTTCAGGATCGGCCGTGCATCAGCATTGGGCGTGTCTTCGTCGACAATAAAGGAAATATCCTGGCGTCGTTCCAGGCGTTGGTTCAGATATACGTCGACACTGTAGTCACCCGGTACGACACCATTGGATTGTTCGAAGAACCGCAAGTCGACCTTGGCTCCCTTGTCCTTGAGGAACATCGGGTTGAATTGTGTGGCGGATGCCGCCGAGGCACTTAACATGCTCGCGGCGGCCAGGCAGGAGAGATACTTGCCTGAGCGTTTTTGGGCGCGCTTCTTCCGAGACTTCCTGTTGTACTTTCTGATTCGCATGGAATAAGGCCAAACTTCCGTCAAAACACTACTTCCTGTGCACGAGGAGTCCTGGGATGCATATCCCAAGGCGTGCGCGGATGAAACGAGGGTGAAGCGGGAGAGGGGGGGGCGGCGTCAGAACTTGATCGAAGCCGTGTGCTCGATCAGTGCGCCGTAGTCATTGATCGATTCCCAAACGACCCGGGCATCGCCGCCCAATGAGGCAGGTAATCCTTTGATGGCCATTTTCCGGGAACCTCGTGGGCCGATCATGGCGGGCTCCAGCGGGTATTCTTTTTCGCCGATCGTCACGCTCATCTTCGCGAAAGAAACATGAAAGGCTGAGTCATTGGTCGCCAGCAATACGGCTTGGCCGGCGGTTCTCAGAATGTTCCACTTCAAAGCTCCGGCGGCCTCTTCTGCGTTCCCTGGTAACCCGTTGGGGCGGTAGAACAGCTTCAGGCGCTGACGAAAAGCCACTTGCAGGCTGTTCTCGGAACTGCTGATTTGAGGGATTTCCTGCACGCTTACCCAGACCACCGATTCTCGGTCCTCCGGCAGTCCTTTGCCCTGGTAAAAGATCCGCAACGTCTGTTGCTTACGGTGACCCAGGCGTGCCAGTGACGGGGTGATTGCAAAAGGAATCTCACGATCGGCCTGACCTGGACCGGCCTCGATCCAGGACTGGATCATGATGTCATCGTTGCCTTCATTTCGAACCTGAAGCGAGGCTTCATGACTGGACGCCGGAAAGATGACCCTAGTGCCGCCCACTTGAATGCCTGCGTCAGAAGTATCGGACAGCATTGAGAGTGTCAGTAAAAGACAGATACGAACGAAATTACCGGTATTCATCAGAAACTCGTAGAAAACGAGGGGCGTGAACGCCCCTCTTTATTGGACTATTTACTCGTACGTCAGGGTGAAAGGCAGAGTGCCGTTGGCAGTACCTGGCTTGAGTTCGGCACCGTTGGCCACATAAGAGGCCCGCATGCGCAAGTCGGCCGAGTACTTGGCGTCCTTTCCTTCGCCTTGTACCGTCAGTGGAGCTGAGTATTTTTCGTTGCCGGACATGTTGATCAGTTGGTTGTTGTCGTCAAACATGCCGATACCCACCCCCTCGGCACTGCCAGTGATTTTCAATAGGCTGTTGTTCTTCGGATCAACCCCGGAGCCCGACATCGGATCGAAGCCAAACTTGACGGTGGTCAAGCCGGCGGCGGTATTGCCGCAGTCAAGATTGAGATTGATGGCAGTACCGGCAGCAAGCTTGCCCTCGCCTGCACTGTTGATGGTATCCATGCTGACCTTGCCGAGATTCACATCAACGATCTGCTGTCCAGCACTACCGCCCACCGTGGAACCGGCACCGGCAGACGCTATGCACGACGCCGCGACGATTTCGCCGGTGAAATTGATGGTGCCGTCAGCCGCCATTGCCGTGCCGGTCATGGCGCACGTAGCCGAAGCCAACATCAGAAACTTAATTGCTTTCATGGAGATAAAACTTCCTTGCAGTGTTAGATCAGGCAAATAGCGCCGTGATTTATAGCGAGGAAATTCTAGAAATTCGGGTAGGGGATAGGAACAAGAAAAGTCTTGAGTCATAGCGAGGTAATTCTCGGATGTGGCTGAGGCATTAGCCTAACCATTAGATTTGGCTACCCACGAATACACCGTTTATCCGCGGTACTTTTCGCAAGTCGCTTGCCGCCCACTCTAGCGGCACGTCAAGTCAGAGGACCCATTGAACAGATCAGAAGACAAACAAATTGGCCAGATGTAGAAAGAAGTTACAGTCAATTCTGCCAGTAAATAAGATGGCTTAGACGATTTCAAAAAGCTCGTCCCGCAGCAATCTCTGCGATCAGTGCCGTTTATGTGGGTGGAGCTCGATGATCGCTACCAGAGGTTCTAAAAAAGTCCGGTACTGGCTTCGGAAATTTCCTACAGCGATCGGAAACCGCCGCGGATAATCTTTGCATGCCTTCTAGGTTTAGCAGAGAAGCTTGGGCCGCCGACTGAAGAGAATTGTATGTGTGCGATTTAGGCAGCGGGCTCAAAAAATTGATTTGCGATTGATAATTAATTGTGTAGAGAACTGATACTTATGAGAAAGTCGTTTAAAACTCCGCTGATAATGACCTTTGTTTTCTGTGCTGCACTTCTCACAGGGTGCGCTGGTACAGTGTTTAATCAGGAAAAAAACTGCTCTTACGAATACCTGCTCCACCCAGCAATCTCTGTATCTAAAATTATTGGAGGTTGTGGTCCCGTGGGGAAATTTACTAAGGAATGACTCTACGTTTGGAGTAAATTTTAATCTGGATATAAATTGCCTCCTCGCCATGCTGATGGCGAGGAGGCAATTTAAAGAGCACTTTCAACCTAGACATCTCCCGGTGCTATAGATATTTTCAGCCTCAAAGTAAGAAACTCTCGAAGGCACCTAGTCTGACGCCGCCCTAGTGAAAGTGAAGGCGCGTTCGATTGTAAAGTACTTCAATGTAATCGACCTCGTCGGTACGGACCATTTTTCGGTTTTTTTAGATCTTTTTAAGGGGAAATGATCCCACCAAGAAAGTTCAAAATTGGTCTTGCCGGGCAACAGATTCTTGATTCTCTCCTATTGCTCAGCATGAAGAAGCCTATAGCTAATCAGCCGCCGCTCCAAATCGACTGTAGGTTTCGGATTTCATCTGTTCAATTCAAATAAGGACGCCCCTAGATCAATCGTACTCAATGATGTAATTGAGTGACGCATTCGCTTTGCCCGCGTTGAACCTTTCTGCTCCCTTACGTGCATAGCCGGCGCTCAAAGGGATACTATAGAGTTCGCGATTATCTTGTGTTCGAATCCAGCTCATAGACAGAGCTTTGCTCGCGGAGAAGGGAAGTGGAGTTTCCCTGCTTTTCAGCACTATCTCTACGCCTTTGGCACCTCCTGCATCCAGGTTTAGGCGACCTGGCCCATCGGAGCTCCCTTCAAAGTAAACTCGCACCGGAACTTGGCTACCTGCCATCATGCCTTCGCAGAGCACTTCGAGATTGAACGGCGTCTGCTGCTTGCCCAAATCGATAGAGGGAATTTTGCCTAGATGAATATTGAGTTGCTCCACGCCGGCGCAACCTGAGAAATAGCTACGGTTTGTCAGCGTGGTACTCCCGTTGATGTCGACTTGCGACGCGTTCCAGCCATTAACCTCTTGCTGAATACTGAAATTCATTGATGCGGTGCCTTGGCCTACGAACCGACCAGTGCGAACAAATTCAAGTTTGACGAGCGCGATCATGGAAGCGAACGCACCGGTGAAGCTTTTTTCGAACGGCAGGTTATTAAATTGGCCAGCGACTCGGGCTCTGACACGGACTCCGACCCCTGTAAGATCGGTTTTGTACACATCAGTGAACCCATCCGCTAATTCACGATTGGCAATGTAATACTTGCCTATGTAAGGCTTACTTTTGCATTTGCCACCTAAAAACATTTCGTTGTGTAGGAGTACGCTTTCTCCTGCAGCCATGACTTCGCCTACCGCTACACGATTCAACATTAACTGGCTCGGTGCAGTCATCGAAAAGAACTTTCTATCGGAGTTGCTGGAATCGCCATACCAAGTACACATATCCGGGTTGGCTGCGTGCGTCAAGGTGGAAGTCAAGAAAGCGGAAACCGCCGCCAGGCTAAGAAAGGTCAATTTCACGTCATGATTCCGTTGTTGGCTTGGCTGTGACTGCTGCGTTATGGCCCGTGTTACGGGCAAATGTCTTTACAGGGCGGGAAATTCTAGGAAGCGGTACGCGCAGGATGAACAAGAAATGTCTTGAAAGGCTGGGAGGTTTGTCTTGAGTTGGGTGCAAATCGGATTTTTTGAAAGGTCATATTGTGAAGCGTGGATTGGAGGGGTATTAGAAGCCTACGTCTATCAATTCTTCCGGAAGCGCAAAGCTCCCAATATTTTTTGCGCGCCGCCAAGGCATTGAGCGACTCACAAACCGACGAGGCCGCGTTCCGCGCGCTCGAACGAATTACCCATCCTTCCAAGGAGAACCTGACGGTGGCTCTCTCTCGTTCCGCGCGTGCCGTTGCGGCACCATCCCCCCAGGTACATCGCCACGCTGCTAGCCGCTTGTGTTCGAAGGGTTAATCCCATTGCTTTGACCAGGTAAGCGTGTATCAAGTAGAGGCCCGACACTGTATTGACGGCGGATCTGCCGGGGCGCACGTCCGCTTATCGTGTAGCCGAGGTGCGGCCGTAGGTCTCGGGCCTCGTTCAGAAGCACACATTCATAGAAAGCAGCGAGGTCAAGCAAGGTCGACTGCTTTACCAGATTGATCACAAGCAACAAGGCACTCTCAGTTTTCTGCTAATCCTGTCGCGCTCGCTGAATCCTCCTACTTTTTTTCCGTCGTGCCTTTGATACGGTGCATCCTTACATTTGAGAGTGTGCCGATAGCTTGGCAGCTCTAATCGACACGAACAAGAAGGCTCAAAGTGAGGGATCATTTGTCAATTTTAACGGGGATGGCGTCGAGTAAAACCGAGCTTCTTCGCAAACGCCTGGACGATCTGGGCAACGTGATTGAATTTGTGATAATCGCACTTGATCGAGACGCCTCGCCTGATGAGGGGACGCATCGATGCGCTTTGGCTGCGCTCTATGAGCAAATCATGTTGAGCCAACGGGAGTGGCATCAGGAGGTTATCCGAAGACTCCCTGTTGCGAACTACCCTGAACCGACTATGCGCTGGAATCTTGATGAAGCGGTAGGGGTGGTGCTGGGCCGTCTTCAAATCGCCAATCTGTTGCGCACGGATACTGACGATATCTAATCCCCAACACTATGTGGCGATTTTATCCGATCGCTTTGCTTCCAGAACTTCGCCGATCGAGCTCAACTGGGAGTGGCTCTCTTTGCTGAATGGATCGACACGATTGGTCTGATGAATCAGAGTGATATCGTGGTGTTGAGTTGGGTTGATAACCCGAAACAAACTTCAGGGTCTTATGTCGATAGCAATGGTGCCACGGCATGGACGGATTTTTTCTGCGTCCATCACGCACTTCATCGAGCATGGTGTCTGACAGTCTGGAATCCGTCACGTCACACAATCTCGGCGTTTGCGGTCTGTTTAGCCAGACAAGGTGGAAGTCCCTCGTTTAACTAAGCGAATCCAGTGCGAATAGCGTGGTTCATGGCGGTCATGAGTTCCTCCGTTGCTAGCAGCATGAAACCTTCCAGAGGTGATCAAGTCTTGTCGTGTAGCTTCGGCTCATCATTTCACGGCGCATTGCCCAAGCCGGGTTGGCCGGAACACTCGCAACTCGCAGTGTACCTTGGCCCCACCGCTGATTGATCTGGTCGAGCACTGCCATGACGCTCGTGGCCTCAGACGATTGTGAAGTCGTAAATAAATCTTGGGTGTACTCGCCGCGCTGACAAAGGCTCATGAGCAGAACCTCTGCCTTGCTGTACTTGAAGCCTGGCCTGAACAGGTGTTCGAGCGCTTCAACTGCAGTCTTTGTCAGCAACCTGACGTCGTCCGTTGGATATGGTAAATCGATAATCAGACCGTTAGCATATTTTGCCTCCTCTGGATTGAACATGCCGGTACGAATGCTCACCCTGATTTTCTTGCACAGTGAATTCTGTGCTCTGAGCTTTTCCGTGGCTCGGTGTATGTAGGTGGCCACGGCTTCCCTGATGGGAGCCAGTTCCGTGAGCCGTTCACCGAACATTCGACTACAGCAAATCTCCTGCTTGGGCTGGTCGGGCTCATCCAGATCGAGGCAGGGAGTACCTGACAGTTCTCGAGCCGTTTTCTCAATCACCACACTGAAATTTTTACGCAACGTCCATGCATCGGCTTTGGCGAGGTCCATCGCTGTTTTGATGCCCATGCCGTCCAGATGCGATTTCATTCTCCGACCGACTCCCCAAACCTCTGAAACATCGGTGTTACGCAATACCCAGTCACGCTTGTGTGGGTCGCAGATGTTAACGACACCACCAGTCTGAGCTTGCAAGCGTTTGGCGGTGTGGTTTGCCAGTTTTGCCAAGGTTTTGGTGTGGGCGATTCCCACTCCGACAGGAATACCCGTGTAACGCAGTACCTGGCTACGTATCTGGCGACCGAGCGAGTCGAGATCTCGGATACCTGAGAGATCGGCAAATGCCTCATCAATGCTGTAGACCTCAACTGCCGGCACCAGAGACTCAATGACGGACATCACTCGTTCACTCATATCACCGTAGAGCGCGTAGTTAGATGAGAAGGGGACAATGCCGTGTTGGCGGAGCTTGTGCTTGATCTGGAAATACGGCTCGCCCATTTTGATCAACGGCTTAGCGTCTGCTGAGCGAGCGATTACACAGCCATCGTTGTTAGACAGCACAACGATCGGAACCTTGGCCAAGTCTGGACGGAATACTCGCTCGCAGCTGGCATAGAAGCTGTTGCAGTCGATAAGAGCGAACACGGGAAGGGATTTAGACATGACTGCGTACACTACCGGTGATGACTCCCCAAATTGCCAACTCGTCTCCCTCTAGCACGTAGCGGGGAGGGAATTTGGGGTTCTCAGAGAGCAGGATGACGTCCTTGCCGCGAAGGCAAAGACGTTTGCAAACGGGATCGTTGTTTAGCAGGGCGACCACGATGTGTCCGTGAACGGGCTCTATCGAACGGTCTACTACCGCAAGGTCTCCATCAAAAATGCCTGCACCCTGCATGCTCTCGCCTGTGATCGAGACAAGGTAAACGTGAGGGGCCCGGATGTTCATAACCTCATCCAGCGATATGTGGGCCTCAATGTGATCCGCTGCGGGTGAGGGGAAACCAGCCGGTACGCTGGCGAGGCAAAGGGGCAATTTTCGGCCGCCCACGGCGATTGGGCCTAGGATTGAAAAGCTCATGACGCACGACTTCCGGTACTGTACGAATGTACAGTTAACGATGCAGAATGGTCGACGTCAATTTGGTTGAAGGAAAATCTGACAGTCGGGTGTAGATGTGACCGTTTTCGCTACGGTTTGAAGCGGCGGTTCAGCCCCGGGCTCTGGTGCTATGGCATTCTCACGTCAGAGCGCGCTATGAAGGGAGCTTCAAAGGCCAGTTAACCATACATGAATAAAAGGTCGTCAATGAGCTTAAGTTCTTGCTGCGTAAACTGGACTCTATTAAATTGTCGAATGTCCTCGAGCACCCCTCTGATTGGAACTTGTCGTGAAGAGTCCTGAATGATCTTGATCAGATGATCATAGTGGGGATCCCTTCCCTTGAGGTACTTTTCGATCAGCTCTTGTAGAGCTAAACGATATTTATGGTCGATGAGCAAATTATTCAAAAAAGATTAGTAGGAGAGAACTCCCGTCGTCTCACCAAAGAGACGACGGGAAAATTTGTTACTGGTAAAGCCCTGACGAGGAATCTAGAACGTTCAGCAACTCTTCAGAAGATATGGAGTACTGATTCAGATCGGTCATATCCAAGTCTCCCCAGCTTCGATTGTCATCAATTTCCAATACTAACAACCCGATATTCTTCTGCTTAAAAAAACTGATGATGTCACGAACTTCCTTTTCGCGCTGAACGTGATCATTCCCGTATAGCTCGCAGGTGTAGAAGAATCCTTTCTCTCCCATGGCTAATTTTTTCTGCGAGCCAATCAGCGACATTTTGAAGCGCTGATGTAGAAATTTTGCAGCTTCAATATCGTTTGTCGGTGTGGCAGCAGCAATGCTTATTTTAGTCATCGTTCAAAAGTCCTCGGGAACAAGAGGGTTCAGCGGTTTCCCCATTGTGTCATTTTGGAAGTTACCACCATGCCACCTGAAGAAATGCTCATCTCGTGTAGCAGGATAAATGTTAAATGGTTTGTCAGCCAAGTGCGGATAGTCCAACGCATTGTACAGGTGATGACCTTCGATGGTTTTGCCATCAAATTTCGGCCTCTTACCGCTTTTGATAGCGTCGGCCTGGGTTTCATCCCAATTCCGTGTCCCCGCTTCACCCGCACGAAGTCGTTTGCGCTCTTCTGACCAAAAACGATCTACACCACGTTGGCGCCGATTTGAGAAACGTCTATCCCAGTCCAAGTGTGCAACTTCATCTTTTGTTGCCGTTCTGTTGGCGACTTTGCCTTGCAATACCTTCTTCTGAGGGTCTCCGAGAGGTTTGTACGGCGTCTCATAGCGGGGGACTTCCGGGGTACCCTCATCCACAACCGGTTTTTTTTCGGTCGTTTCAGGCTTACTTTCTCCGGGTTGAGGGCAACCTTCTAAACCTAGAGGGTCAACCCACCCCGTAGGGTTAGGCACGTACTGGTAGTTATTCAGTCCACCCGCAAGCTTGATCGGATCCGGAGTCAGAAAACGCCCAGTCCCCGGATTGTAGTAGCGGTGCCGGTTGTAATGTAAACCTGTCTCCGCATCGAAATATTGACCTTGGAACCGCAAAGGGTTGTCGATTTCGCTGACATCCAGCGCAACTAGGTTGCCGTACGCACGGTACTTCGCGGACCACATGATCTCGCCACTGTAATCAGTGAGTTCCTGTGGTGTGCCTAGATGATCGAGCTGGTAGTAGAACGGCGTTGCCTTGCGCGGGCCTTCGCCGTCGAGCATCGCCAGCGGGCGGAAGCTGCCCGGTTCGTAGATATAGGTGCGATAACGGTTTTCACCGCTTTCGGCGATCAGGCGTTCGCCTTGCCACAGGAACTCAGTGGTGTGGCCGTCGACGGTTTTTTCGATGCGGCGACCAAAGGCGTCGTATTTGTAGGATGCAGTGCTGCCGCCCGGTAGGCTGGCGCCAATCAAGCGATGCTGGCAGTCGTAGCGATATTCGGTGACGAGTTTCTGTCCGGTGCCACGGCGTTCGCGGATCAGGTTGCCATAGGCGTCGTAGTCGTAGTGGCGGTCACCCTGCATCATCAGGCGATTGCCTTTGACATTGGCGAGGTTGGCGGTGCCTTCGTTGTTCTGGCCGAGCAGGTTACCCGCTGGATCGTGGGCGAAGCTCTCTGGCGTAGCGCCACGAACGCTGATCAAGCGATCGAGCGGGTCGTAGTGGTAGCTGCGGCTGCCTTTGCGGCTGTCGTCGATGCCGGCGAGGTTGCCGTTGGCGTCGTAGTTATAGCGGCGCAGGAACAGGTTTTTTTCACGCTGGCTGACACTGTGCGCTTGCAGGCGACCTTGTTCGTCGTACTGGTATTGGCTGAGCAACAGGCCTTGCTGGCGCTGCTGTTCGCGACCGGCGTTGAACTGGTGGCTGGTCAGGCGTGAGCCGTTGAGGTCGATGCTGCTCAGACGTCCGCCGGACAAGTGGCGGTAGTCGAGTGTGCTGCCGTCGGGGAGGCGGCAGTGACTCAGTTGTCCGACGCTGTCATATTCGTAGCGCGTGGTGCCCCATCCCTGATGCTCGGTGATCAGGCGATCCTGCACGTCGTATTCGTAGGCAAGCGGCCAGTGTCCGTCGTCGACATTCACCAAACGGCCCAGGGCATCGTAGCTGTAGTGTATTTCTTCGCCATCGGCGAGGGTTTTCACCAGCAGTCGACCGGCAGCATCGCGCTGATACTCGGTAACCAGTTCGCTGCCGTCATCGCCGAATTCGGTTTTCTTCAGCAGTTGGCCGTTGAGGTCGTATTCGTACGCGGTGCGGCGGCCATCGAAGCCGGTTTCCTGCTGGATCAGTCCGTTTGAGTAGTAGTCGAGTTTGTAATGCTCGCCACGTTCGTTTTCGATTTCAGTGAGCAGCAGACCCGCGTTGTCGTAGCGATAGCGTAACTGGCTGCCGTCCGGGTTGATGCGGCGGCTGACCAGATGCAGGTTGTCGGCGTATTCGTAGCGGGTAATGCGGCCGAGCTCGTCGCGTTCGGCGGTGACGCGTCCGTACGGGTTGTAGGTGAAGGCCCGGGTGGCGCCGCCGGGGAGGGTGATCTGGGTAAGGCGATCGACGGCGTCCCATTGATAATGGGTGATGGCTCCGAATTCGTCCTGACGCGTGATCTGGCGTCCAAGTGCGTCGTAGCGGTACTTGCGTTGACCACCATCCGGAAGGCGTTCTTCAAGCAATTGACCGAGATTATTCCAGCCCAACTGATGGCGGCTGCCGTCTTGATGCTGAACCTCAAGCAGACGACCTTTTTGGTCGTAGGTGAAATTAGTCTCGTTCCCATTAGGATCGATTTGTTGGGTGATATCTCCCTGTGGATTGCGAGAATATTGCCAACGGGCCTTGCCACGTTTGACTTCGACGAGCTGGCCGTTGAAGTAGTTGTAGTGAGTCGGCTCATCCTCAGGTGGAAATACGGCTATTAACCGACCAGCGTCGCTGTATTGATACTCGGTGATGGCTCCCATTGGATCTTTTACAGCAACCAGACGTCCCTGATCGTCATAGGCATTCTGCGTTTCTGCACCATCGGCAGTGGTTTGGCTCACTAGACGTGCATTCTCATCGTGAACATAGACGAGTTCGCTTCCATCTGCGTTATGAACCGTTACCGTGCCTTTGTCATCCCACTCGTAGCGAGCCTCAAGTTGCGAATAGTTGGCCCAATGACGTACGCAACGGGAGAGTTTGCCTTCACGTTCCCATTCCCAAAAGAAACTGGCGCCACCGGCCAGTTGCCGCTCAAGGATGACGTGCTGATCGTTGTAGCGGTAATGCTCGGTTTCACCTGCGGCATTGGATGCCGAGACCAATTGGTTGCGAGCGTTGTAGCGATAGGTGACAAGGTTTTGAATAGTCAGCCATGGATCCTGGCGTTCACCACGTTCGTTATACTCGGCGCGTTGCTGCTGATGATCCACCGAGATGATGTGACGATCGTCGTAACGAAAGAACAATGACCTTCCAGCGCCATTGTCAATTCGCTGGATACGCCCAACCAGGTCATAACTAATGTGTACTTGATTTCCGTACGAGTCGCTAATCTTTGTCAGGCGGTCAGCCCGAAAGTGATAAAAACGGTCGGCTTCTATAGATTGGTTGAGGATCAACTCATCGGGAGCATCGCCCAGATAAATCACAGATTCTGCGAGGCTATTGATGATGGTTGGGCGCTGTTGGGTAGGCATCGGGAATCGGGTCCGACGGTTCTCGTTATCCGTCCAAAGCACGCCTCCGTCGTCAAATTGCAAACTGTGGGATAGCGAATGACTCCAGCCATGCCCCAAACGGTTGTCTATTTCGACTGCACTGCTTCGGTAAAGGCGTGTCCACTCCAGACGTAATAAGCCGCATAGTTCACCGTCAGTGAGGGTGAGGAGCTCCTCACCAGTAACCATGGAAACAGGCTCACCATTGCTGCAGGTTTTTCCAGAGCACTGTGCAGGTTGATCCGCCGGGTTCTTTGATTGTTCCGGAGCGTTTTGAACCGACTCTTTTTGTTCCAGGCGCGTTTCGTTCTGAGTCTTGCGTCGCGTGTGGATCTGAGAGTCCGGTTCAACCTTGGCACCCGCAGCCGGTGTGGGATGTTTGGGCTGAACGGCCGATTGGGCTGGCGTGTGAGGTGAGATCTCTGCCGCGACTTTTTTGCTTGAGTTGGTCACTCCAACGCCGGAAAGCCTCAACGGGGCGGCTGCCTCCGCGTGTACTTTTGAGCGAATGCGGCTGATTTCGATCAGCTTGGCGGTGAGCTTCTCTACCAGTTTGAGAGCTTTTTCAGCCTGCAACGTTGATGTGACAGTTTTGGCGCCAGCACGTAATGCAACACCAAGGCCGGCAGTGAAGATAATCCCGAGAATAATGTAAACAATTTCAGTCTTGAGTCGTGCGACAACTTGCGCGCGCGTTTGCGGTGGCAGCATAGTGACCCAAGCCCATACCGCAGAGATATAAACCCATAGAAGTGGCTCATCACATGCAATCAAGAATGCGGTTCTGAGAGACTCCTTCGATGAGTTATATATCTTTTTGATGGCTTCTTCGGTGAAGTACTTTTTGAGCTTTTCATAATTTTTTCGAGGGTTAGTAACCAAGTCGTAGAGCGACGTGATGTCGCTCCAAATGCTCATTATGAAACTCCAGAAACCATCCCAGTCTGCCTGCATTTTCTGCCAGAGCTTTTCTGACAAGGATGCGTTGCTGTGCTCCTTCCAGAGTGGCAGGCATGTTGTGCTCCATTCATTTTCAAGCCATTTTGTCAAGTCACCCATGACGTCATCATAGGATTTGAACAGGCGTTCAAGGTCTGCAGGTGTCGGATTCGGAAAGAAGGAGACCCGATACCGTTGGTGCGGCTTGAGGTCGGAAATAACCTCAATACCGCTAGGGCCGATTTTCTTCGTTAGGGCGGGCCCCATCGGTTTGTTTTCTTTATCGACGGGTATTAGCTCGATTGGAGTGTTTCCAATAGGAACGAACCTTGCGGACTCGAAGCTATGAATGAGTGTTAGCTTTCCATTTTCAGGACAAGTTGCATAGTTTACGGCCCTTTCTTTACTGTCCTTGGGCGCAGGTTTTAATACTTCGTCACCGACCTGAAACTGTTGCTCCACGTCAAGGCCAGGTAAGTATCTGGCCTTGGAACGATAACCTGAGAGGCAATTTTTGAACTCGGCAATTATCTTTTTCGGGTCTGGCTGTTTCTCGGTGAGATAAATAAAAGTTTCGCCCAGGCTCATACATCTACCTCACTTTCCAGATGGGCCTTCAGCAGGCCGGTAAAATTTTCTTCCGTGAGTGGCGTGCGTTTTACGAAGCGCGCCACTTTCTTTTGCAGGTTTGATTCCGGGAACGAGAAGTACAGGTCTGCATGCTCTTCCTGCAACCACTGCATCATGT